>NZ_JBJDNI010000021.1:0-96074 GCF_044900545.1 Scandinavium sp. NPDC088450
TGACCCCATGCCGAACTCAGAAGTGAAACGCCGTAGCGCCGATGGTAGTGTGGGGTCTCCCCATGTGAGAGTAGGGAACTGCCAGGCATCAAATTGAAAAACCTGAACAGTCTTCGAGGCAGTTCACTACTCGATGAGAGTAGGACAAAAGCGAATGCTTTTGAATGTTGCAGAGCAACAGCCCGAAGGGTGAGTCACAAAGTGACTCATAAACTGCCAGGCATCAAATAAACAAGAAAACCTCATGCGAAAGCATGGGGTTTTTTTGTTATCTGTTGTTTGCAGGAACAGGGTTACACACTGTCCCTGCACAGATTTTCCACACCCCACCCACAGAGTTATTCACAAGCCTTTCCTGTCGGCAGGCTTCAGTTTTCCCCTTGATAACGCAGATGCAGCAGCGGATAAGGTCTACCGTGATCGTCTGTTGCTGAATGCCCAGTGACCACGAACCCCATTCTTTTATAGAAACCAACCGCTTGATCGTTTTGCTCATTCACATCCGTTGTCAGTGATGACGTGAGCGAAAGAGCGTGGTGAATCATCATCCGTCCAAGCCTTGCCCATGAACATCTGGATCAACAAACAGCGCATCCATATGGCTATCTGACAACAGCATGAAGGCGACTGGCGTATCATCGGTCGCCACGGCTACCCAAAGCGGTGCGTCGGGTACAAAATGCCTGACCTGAATCTCAATCTCTTGCCGGTCTGCTACCGTTAAAAAGGCGTGTGTCGCATCAACGGCACGACACCAGACGTTAATCAGCTTGTCTGCATCTTCCTTGCGAGACTGGCGTATTGTGAATGTCATTCTTTCTCCTTGCTGTTTTGCTTATTCTACCACTGGCAGTGGACGTGAAACTTTCTCACCTTTCACATGCAGACTCGACATTTTGCCGATTCCTGGTTATCGTCAGCTATCTGGATGTCTAAACGTTTAAACGTATGCTGTGAGGTAATAAGGTTATGCCGATTCGGGTGCAGGACGAGCTACCAGCCGTCAATTTCTTGCGGGAAGAAAACGTCTTCGTGATGACGGCTTCTCGCGCGACAAATCAGGAAATTCGTCCGCTGAAGGTGCTGATCCTCAACCTGATGCCAAAGAAAATCGAGACGGAAAACCAGTTTCTGCGCCTGCTCTCCAACTCACCGTTGCAGGTTGATGTCCAGTTGCTCCGCATTGATGCCAGAGAATCACGGAATACGCCCACGGAGCACCTGAACAATTTCTACTGCAACTTCGAAGACATCTGCAACGATAATTACGATGGTCTGATTGTGACGGGTGCCCCGCTGGGTCTGGTGGAATTTAACGATGTCGCCTACTGGCCGCAAATCCAGCAGGTACTGGAATGGGCCAAAGATCACGTTACCTCGACGCTTTTCGTCTGTTGGGCGGTGCAGGCTGCGCTGAATATTCTGTATGGCATTCCGAAGCAAACCCGCACTGAAAAGCTTTCTGGCGTCTATGAACACCACATTTTGCACCCACACGCCTTACTGACCCGCGGGTTTGATGATTCCTTCCTGGCTCCTCATTCACGTTATGCAGATTTTCCTGCTGCACTGATTCGTGATTACACTGACCTGGAGATCCTGGCCGAAACAGAAGACGGTGATGCTTATCTGTTTGCCAGCAAAGACAAGCGAATTGCCTTCGTGACGGGTCATCCTGAGTACGATGCGCATACGTTGGCCAGTGAATTTTTCCGTGATGAAGAGGCCGGGCTTTCCCCGGAAGTGCCTTACAATTACTTCCCGCAAAACGATCCGCAAAATAAACCCCGGGCCACCTGGCGTAGTCATGGAAACCTGCTGTTCATTAACTGGCTGAACTATTACGTCTACCAGATCACACCATACGATCTGCGCCATATGAATCCTACCCTGGAGTAATCCTCCACTCTCGCGATCGTAAAGCGATTCAGCACTCCATATCAGGCACCTTCGGGTGCCTTTTTTATTTCCGAAAACCCTCTCCAGACACACTAAAACTTTAATTTCTTTGTTATCAAAAAGTTATGTGAAAGTTAATTTAAAAATGGAAATTGTTTTTGATTTTGGATAATTATTGCGTAGGCTTAAATCGAGCTGAACGAAAACCATCCAACGATCTCAGGTCGCACTGGGAAGTGACCAGAGATCAATAACGAGGAGCTGCGCAATGACACAACAGGCAACCACCATCGAAGAACTGGCCTTCAGCCAGCCGTTTGGCGAGCAGGAGCAGCAGATCCTGACGCCCGAAGCCGTTGAATTTCTCAATGAGCTGGTGACCCGATTTACGCCGAAGCGTAACAAGTTGCTGGCAGCACGCATTCAGCAACAGCAAGAGATTGACGATGGCAAGTTGCCTGATTTTATTTCGGAAACCGATTCCATTCGCAATTCGCAGTGGAAGATTCGCGGGATCCCTCAGGATTTACTGGACCGTCGCGTTGAGATCACCGGGCCCGTTGAGCGCAAAATGGTGATTAACGCGCTGAATGCTAACGTTAAAGTCTTCATGGCTGATTTCGAAGATTCGCTGGCACCCAACTGGCATAAGGTCATCGACGGACAGATCAACCTGCGTGATGCCGTGAACGGGACGATCAGCTATACCAACGAAGCCGGGAAAATCTACCAATTGCAACCCGATCCTGCGGTACTGATCTGCCGTGTTCGTGGCCTTCATCTGCCTGAAAAGCACGTCACCTGGCGTGGGGAAGCGATCCCCGGCAGCCTGTTTGATTTCGCGCTCTATTTTTTCCACAACCACGAAAGCTTACTGGCTAAAGGCAGCGGCCCTTATTTCTATCTGCCCAAAACGCAGGCCTGGCAGGAAGCGGCCTGGTGGAGCGAAGTGTTCAGCTACACAGAAGATCGCTTCAGCCTGCCACGCGGAACGATCAAGGCAACGCTGCTGATAGAAACACTGCCAGCGGTCTTCCAGATGGACGAGATCCTGCATGCGCTGCGTGATCATATCGTCGGTCTCAATTGTGGCCGCTGGGATTACATCTTCAGCTACATTAAAACCCTGAAAAATCACCCTGACCGCGTGTTGCCGGACAGGCAGGTCGTGACGATGGATAAGCCGTTCCTCAGCGCCTATTCACGTCTGTTGATCAAGACCTGTCACAAGCGCGGGGCTTTTGCGATGGGCGGCATGGCTGCGTTTATCCCGAGCAAAGAGAGCGAGCGTAATAGTTGGGTGCTCAACAAGGTGAAAGCAGACAAAGAGCTGGAAGCGAAAAATGGCCACGACGGCACCTGGATTGCGCATCCTGGGCTGGGGGACACGGTGATGGGCGTGTTCAACACTGCGCTGGGCGAGCAAAAGAATCAGCTCTCTGTCACGCGTGAAGAAGACGCGCCGATTACCGCCGAGCAGCTGTTGGCTCCCTGCGAGGGCGAACGCACCGAAGAAGGCATGCGCGCCAATATTCGCGTGGCGGTGCAATACATTGAAGCCTGGATCTCCGGTAATGGCTGCGTACCGATTTACGGCCTGATGGAGGATGCCGCAACCGCTGAGATCTCCCGAACCTCTATCTGGCAATGGATCCACCACCAGAAAACGCTCAGTAACGGCAAACCGGTGACCAAAGCCTTGTTCCGCCAGATGCTAGCCGAAGAGTTAATGGTTGTGCAGGACGAGCTGGGCGAGCACCGCTTCAGCAGCGGTCGCTTCGATGAAGCGGCGCGCCTGATGGAACAAATCACCACCTCTGATGAACTCGTTGATTTCTTAACGTTGCCTGGCTATCGCCTGCTGGCTTAACCCACCTCAAAACAATAATGGAGCACTCGCCAATGAAAACCCGTACCCAACAAATCGAAGAAGTACAACAGGAATGGACAAACCCACGCTGGGAAGGCATTCGCCGTCCTTACAGCGCGGAAGAGGTGGTGAAATTACGCGGCTCGGTGAACCCGGAATGCACGCTGGCGCAGCGTGGCGCGGCGAAAATGTGGCGTCTGCTGCATGGCGAATCAAAGAAAGGTTACGTGAACAGCCTCGGTGCGCTCACCGGCGGGCAGGCACTGCAACAGGCGAAAGCAGGCATTGAGGCGATCTACCTCTCTGGCTGGCAGGTGGCGGCGGACGCCAACCTCGCGTCCAGCATGTATCCCGATCAATCGCTCTACCCGGCGAACTCCGTGCCGTCAGTGGTGGATCGGATCAACAACACGTTTCGTCGTGCGGATCAGATCCAATGGGCATCCGGCATTGAACCAAACGATCCGCGTTTTGTGGATTACTTCCTGCCGATCGTGGCTGATGCGGAAGCTGGCTTTGGTGGCGTACTGAATGCCTTTGAACTGATGAAGTCGATGATTGAAGCCGGAGCGGCAGCCGTTCACTTCGAAGATCAGCTGGCTTCAGTGAAAAAATGCGGCCACATGGGCGGTAAAGTGCTGGTGCCAACACAAGACGCCATTCAGAAACTGGTTGCTGCGCGCCTGGCGGCGGATGTGCTTGGTGTGCCAACGCTGCTGATAGCCCGTACAGATGCTGATGCAGCGGATTTGATCACTTCCGATTGCGACCCGTACGACAGCGAATTTATCACCGGCGAGCGTACCAGCGAAGGGTTCTACCGTACCCGCGCGGGTATTGAGCAGGCTATCAGCCGTGGTCTGGCTTACGCGCCGTATGCAGATTTGGTGTGGTGTGAAACCTCCACGCCGGATATCGATCTGGCACGCCGCTTCGCTGAAGCTATTCACGCAAAATACCCGGGTAAGCTGCTGGCGTACAACTGCTCGCCATCGTTTAACTGGCAGAAAAATCTCGATGACAAAACCATCGCCAGCTTCCAGCAGCAACTCTCAGAGATGGGCTACAAATACCAGTTCATCACTTTGGCGGGTATCCACAGCATGTGGTTCAACATGTTCGACCTGGCGCACGCCTATGCACAAGGTGAAGGCATGAAACACTATGTCGAGAAGGTACAACAACCTGAGTTTGAGGCTGGAAAACAGGGCTATACCTTTGCTTCTCACCAGCAGGAAGTGGGCACCGGCTACTTCGACAAAGTGACCACCATTATTCAGGGCGGCGCCTCTTCCGTCACGGCGCTCACCGGGTCCACGGAAGAGTCGCAGTTCTGAGCCTGCATGTGTTTTCCCCCTCTCCCTGGGGGAGAGGGTTGGGGAGAGGGGGAAATGCATTAGCCGTTGCTACCTGAGGGGAAATTATGCCGCGTGGCCTGGAGTTACTGATTGCCCAAACCATCCTGCAAGGCTTTGACGCGCAGTATGGTCGCTTTCTGGAAGTCACTTCCGGCGCGCAGCAGCGCTTTGAACAGGCTGACTGGCACGCGGTGCAGCAGGCCATGAAACAGCGTATTCATCTCTACGATCACCACGTGGGGTTGGTGGTTGAGCAACTGCGCTGTATCACCGACGGCAAAAGTCCTGATGCGGATTTTTTGCTGCGGGTCAAAGAGCACTACACCTCGCTGTTGCCTGATTATCCTCGCTTTGAAATTGCCGAAAGCTTTTTTAACTCTGTGTATTGTCGGTTATTTGACCACCGCTCGCTGACTCCCGAGCGGCTTTTTATCTTCAGCTCTCAGCCTGAAGGGCGCTTTCGCACGATCCCTCGTCCATTAGCGAAAGATTTTTATCCGCATAAAGGCTGGGCAGCCTTGTTCAATCAGGTGCTGAGTGATTTGCCGCTGCGGCTGCCGTGGCAGGACAACGTGCGTGATATTGCCTACATCGTGGCGCATCTGACCGAAACGTTTGGTTCGCAGCAGCTGGCCGATTCGCATCTGCAAGTGGCGAACGAGCTGTTTTATCGTAACAAAGCGGCATGGCTCGTCGCTAAGCTGCACACGCCTGATGGCATGGTGCCGTTGCTGATGCCGATTCATCGCAGCGATGAGGGCGAATTGTTTGTCGATACCTGCCTGACAACCAGCGCCGAGGCCAGCATTGTGTTTGGTTTCGCCCGCTCTTATTTCATGGTGTATGCCCCGTTGCCGGCGGCGCTGGTCGAATGGCTGCGCGACATTTTACCGGGCAAAAGCACTGCCGAACTGTATATGGCGATTGGTTGCCAGAAACATGGCAAAACGGAAAGTTATCGTGAATACCTGACCTGGATAAGTAACACCGACGAGCAGTTTATTGAAGCGCCAGGGATACGCGGCATGGTGATGCTGGTGTTCACGCTGCCCGGTTTTGACCGGGTGTTTAAGGTGATTAAAGACCGTTTTGCGCCGCAGAAAGAAATGACGGCGACGCATGTGCGCGCCTGTTATCAGCTGGTCAAAGAGCACGACCGCGTAGGTCGCATGGCGGATACCCAAGAGTTTGAAAATTTCGTGCTGGAGAAACGGCAGATTTCTCCCGCGCTGCTCGATTTACTCTGGCAGGAAGTGCCGCAGAAAATCACCGATTTGGGCGACCGCATTGTTATCAGCCATCTCTATATTGAACGCCGGATGGTGCCGCTGAATCTGTGGCTTGAGCAGGTGAACGGGCAGCAACTGCGCGATGCGGTGGAAGAATACGGCAATGCGATTCGCCAGCTTGCAGCGGCTAATATTTTCCCCGGCGATATGCTGTTTAAGAACTTTGGTGTCACGCGCCATGGGCGAGTGGTGTTCTATGATTACGACGAAATTTGCTATATGACCGAAGTGAATTTCCGCGACATCCCGCCGCCGCGCTATCCGGAAGATGAGCTCGCCAGCGAGCCGTGGTACAGCGTCTCACCGGGTGATGTGTTCCCGGAAGAGTTTCGCCACTGGCTGTGCGCTGATGCGCGTATCGGGCCACTCTTTGAGGAAATGCACGCGGATTTACTGCGAGCGGATTACTGGCGCGGCCTGCAGACGCGCATTCGCGAAGGGCATGTCGAGGATGTGTTTGCTTACCGAAAATATCAGCGTTTCTGTATTCGATTTGGTGCCTGATGGCGGCTGCGCGAGGTAAACAGCAAGGCCTTCTTTTTGAAGAAGGCCTTTAGTGTTTGCGCCCTCTCCCCGTGGGAGAGGGTCGGGGAGAGGGCATCAGGCTGCACGTTTCTTAACGCATCCCACCATAAGCCAGCGTCACTTCTTTCGCCGCCTTAATCACCAGCGCACCCAACTCGGTCACGCGGTCATCGGTCATACGTGAAATTGGCCCGGAAATGGAGATCGCCGCAAACGGCTCGCGGTGCTCATCGTAAATACATGCCGCCAGACAGCGCAGACCCAGCGCGTGTTCTTCATCGTCAAACGAATAACCGCGTTTACGCGTCAGTGCCAAATCTTCTTTCAGATGCACGGGCGACACTAGCGTGGCGTGTGTATAAGCGTGCAGCCCTTTGCGGTGCAGTAACCCGCTTACCTGTTCGTCGTTCAACTGAGACAGAAACGCTTTACCGGCTCCGGAGGCGTGCATCGGCAGCTTGCCACCAATCGGCGCGGACATACGCATCAGTTGGGTGCACTGAACCTGGTCGATGATAATCGCCTGATGATCGCTCTGGTCGAGCACCGCCAGGTTCACTGTCTCGCCGGAGTCTTCCATTAATTTGCGCAGAATCGGGTGCACGATAGCCAGCAGGTTGCGGCTTTGCAGGAAGCTGCTGCCGACAATGAAAGCATGTGCGCCCACCGTCCAGTGGCCTAAATCGCCTACCTGGCGTACAAATCCGAGCTGCTGCATCGTCGTCAGCAGGCGATGTGTTGTGGAATTTGGCAGGCCAGCCTGCTGCGCCAGTTCAGTTAACGCGACATCACCGTGAGATTCGGCGATGGATTCAAGAAGTTTGAGGCCACGAGTTAAGGACTGAACCTGACCAACCGCCGGAGCGGCTGCAGCAGGGGCGGGTTTTCTGCCGCGTTTGGCGGGCGTGGTTGTAACCATGATGGCCTCCGTTTCTGTATCGTGGAAATCATTTTCGTTTTATCTGATTATAATGCAACCGCTTTCAGAACTGATCGGAGCAGTGGTCCTGAACATCTCTCATGTTCATGCCGGCTCTCTTTTCCGCACTGGCTGAATATGCCACTATGGCCTGATGAGAAGAGCGTTGTCGGGAGTCCGTGTGAGCACCATCGTGAAGCAGTTACACCAACAATTAAAAGACAGAATTCTGGTTCTGGACGGCGGCATGGGCACCATGATCCAAAGCTATCGCCTGAACGAAGAAGATTACCGTGGTGAGCGTTTTGCCCAATGGTCCAGCGACCTGAAGGGCAACAATGACCTGCTGGTGCTGACTCAACCGGACATCATCGCCGCCATCCACAACGCCTATTTTGAGGCTGGGGCGGATATCGTCGAAACCAACACCTTCAACTCCACCACCATCGCGATGGCGGATTACGAGATGGAGTCGCTGTCGGCGGAGATTAACTTCGAAGCCGCGAAACTGGCGCGCGCCTGCGCCGATGAGTGGACAGCCCGCACGCCAGACAAACCACGCTATGTCGCAGGCGTGCTTGGCCCAACCAACCGTACCGCGTCGATTTCCCCTGATGTGAACGACCCGGCGTTTCGTAACGTCACGTTTGATCAACTGGTCGTTGCCTACCGCGAATCCACCAAAGCGCTGGTGGAAGGGGGCTCAGATCTGATTCTGATTGAAACCGTCTTCGATACGCTCAACGCCAAAGCGGCCATCTATGCGGTGAAAGAAGAATTTGAAGCGCTGGGCGTCGAGTTGCCGATCATGATTTCCGGCACGATCACCGATGCGTCTGGCCGTACGCTCTCCGGGCAGACGACTGAAGCATTCTACAACTCACTTCGCCATGCGGACGCGCTCTCTTTCGGCCTTAACTGTGCGCTGGGGCCAGATGAACTGCGCCAGTATGTGCAGGAACTGTCTCGCATTGCCGATTGCTACGTGACAGCGCACCCCAACGCCGGTCTGCCAAATGCGTTTGGTGAATACGATCTTGATGCCGACACCATGGCGCTGCAAATTCGCGAATGGGCGGAAGCCGGGTTCCTGAATATTGTGGGTGGCTGCTGTGGCACCACGCCAGAACATATCGCGGCGATGAGCCGTGCAGTGGCTGGCCTTGCGCCACGTAAGCTGCCAGAAATTCCCGTAGCTTGTCGTCTGGCTGGCCTTGAGCCGCTGAACATTGGCGACGACAGCCTGTTTGTGAACGTCGGTGAACGTACCAACGTGACAGGGTCTGCCAAATTTAAGCGGCTGATTAAAGAAGAGAAATACAGCGAAGCGCTGGATGTGGCGCGTCAGCAGGTCGAAAGTGGCGCGCAGATCATCGACATCAACATGGATGAAGGGATGCTTGACGCCGAAGCGGCGATGGTGCGTTTCCTCAACCTGATTGCCGGTGAGCCGGATATCGCACGTGTGCCGATCATGATCGACTCCTCAAAATGGGACGTCATCGAAAAAGGCCTGAAGTGTATTCAGGGCAAAGGCATCGTGAACTCCATCTCGATGAAAGAAGGGGTGGAAGCGTTTGTCCAGCACGCGAAAAAGGTGCGTCGTTACGGCGCGGCTGTGGTGGTGATGGCGTTTGATGAAGTCGGTCAGGCCGATACCCGCGCGCGTAAAATCGAAATCTGCCGCCGTGCCTATCAAATTCTGACGCAAGAAGTTGGCTTCCCGCCGGAAGATATCATCTTCGACCCGAATATTTTCGCTGTCGCAACCGGCATCGAAGAGCACAACAACTACGCGCAGGACTTCATCGGCGCGTGTGAAGATATCAAACGTGAATTGCCACACGCGCTGATTTCCGGCGGTGTGTCCAACGTGTCGTTCTCTTTCCGGGGTAACGATCCGGTGCGCGAAGCGATTCACGCTGTGTTCCTCTACTACGCCATCCGTAACGGCATGGACATGGGGATTGTGAATGCCGGGCAGTTGGCGATTTACGACGACCTTCCTGCCGAACTGCGCGAAGCAGTAGAAGATGTGATCCTCAATCGCCGCGATGACAGTACAGAACGTCTGTTAGACCTGGCAGAGAAATACCGTGGCAGCAAAACCGATGAAGCGGCGAACACTCAGCAGGCCGAATGGCGCAGTTGGGAAGTGAAAAAGCGCCTCGAATATTCATTGGTTAAAGGCATCACAGAGTTTATCGAGCAGGACACTGAAGAAGCCCGCCAGCAAGCCTCACGCCCGATTGAGGTGATTGAAGGCCCGTTGATGGACGGCATGAACGTGGTCGGCGACCTGTTTGGTGAAGGGAAAATGTTCCTGCCCCAAGTGGTGAAATCCGCCCGTGTGATGAAACAGGCAGTTGCGTATCTCGAACCGTTTATCGAGGCCAGCAAAGAGAAAGGCCAGACTAACGGCAAGATGGTGATCGCCACGGTGAAAGGCGACGTGCATGACATCGGCAAGAACATCGTTGGCGTGGTGCTGCAATGTAATAACTACGAGATTATCGATCTTGGCGTGATGGTGCCGACGGATAAAATCCTCAAAACCGCACGTGAAGTGAACGCCGACCTGATTGGCTTGTCCGGGCTTATCACGCCGTCGCTGGATGAAATGGTCAACGTGGCAAAAGAGATGGAACGTCAGGGCTTCACCATTCCGCTGCTGATTGGCGGGGCAACCACTTCTAAAGCGCACACGGCAGTGAAAATCGAACAGAACTACAGCGGCCCGACAGTTTACGTGCAGAACGCCTCGCGTACAGTAGGCGTGGTGTCGGCACTGCTTTCGGCAACACAGCGTGATGACTTTGTCGCCCGCACTCGCCAGGAATACGAAACGGTCCGTATCCAGCACGCACGCAAAAAACCGCGCACGCCGCCAGTTTCTTTGCAGGCAGCACGCGATAACGATCTGGCTTTCGACTGGGAAAACTACACCCCGCCCGTGGCGCACCGCTTGGGCGTGCAGGCGGTCAACGCCAGTATCGAAACGCTGCGTAACTACATCGACTGGACGCCGTTCTTTATGACGTGGTCGCTGGCGGGCAAATATCCGCGCATCCTTGAAGATGAAGTGGTCGGCGAAGAAGCGAAGCGTCTGTTTGCCGATGCCAACGAAATGCTCGATAAACTCAGCGCCGAGAAAACCCTGAATCCGCGTGGCGTGGTGGGCTTGTTCCCGGCCAACCGCGTCGGTGATGATATCGAGATTTACCGCGATGAAACCCGTACTCACGTGCTGACGGTCAGCCATCATCTGCGTCAGCAAACGGAAAAAGTTGGGTTTGCCAACTACTGCCTGTCTGACTTCGTCGCGCCAAAAATTTCCGGTAAAGCGGATTACATTGGTGCGTTTGCGGTAACAGGCGGCCTGGAAGAAGATGCCCTGGCAGAAGCGTTCGATGCGCAGCACGATGATTACAACAAAATCATGGTCAAAGCGGTGGCGGATCGTCTGGCAGAAGCGTTTGCCGAATATCTGCATGAGCGCGTGCGTAAGGTGTATTGGGGTTATGCCGCCAATGAAAACCTGAGCAACGAAGAGCTGATTCGTGAAAATTATCAGGGTATCCGTCCGGCACCGGGCTACCCGGCCTGCCCGGAGCACACCGAGAAAGCCACGATTTGGGAGCTTCTGGATACGGAAACGCACACTGGAATGAAGCTCACTGAATCTTACGCCATGTGGCCCGGCGCTTCGGTTTCAGGCTGGTACTTCAGTCATCCTGACAGCAAATATTACGCAGTGGCACAGATTCAGCGCGATCAGGTCGAGGATTACGCTCGCCGTAAAGGCATGAGCGTGGCGGAAGCCGAACGCTGGCTGGCACCTAACCTCGGCTATGACGCTGATTAAGTCATCTTTTCTTACAACAAACAGGGCACCGTAACGGTGCCCTGTCTCTTTCTACTGCAATAACTCATATACTTAAGCTATTGGCATCCTGCCTCATGGCACTCATTGCCCGGTGGCGCTAACGCTTACCGGGCCTACAAACTGACCTAAAGCTTATTGTAGGCCGGGCAAACGCAGTGCCGCCCGGCAGAGGCTCCAAAGGAAAACCTATAACGATAAGGAGAACAAACATCCATGCTGATACTGTTACACCTGCTTTCTGCTATCGCCCTGCTGGTGTGGGGCACTCATATCGTCCGTACCGGCGTCATGCGCGTTTATGGCGCGCGTCTGCGTACTGTTCTTAGCCGTAGCGTCGAGAAGAAACCGCTCGCCTTCTGCGCGGGCATCGGCGTGACTGCGCTGGTGCAAAGCAGCAACGCCACCACCATGCTGGTCACCTCGTTTGTGGCGCAGGATCTGGTCGCGCTCACGCCTGCTCTGGTGATTGTCTTAGGCGCTGATGTGGGTACCGCGCTGATGGCGCGAGTCCTGACGTTCGACCTCTCGTGGCTGTCGCCGCTGCTGATTTTTGTCGGCGTCATTTTCTTCCTCGGCCGTAAGCAAACGCGTGCAGGCCAGTTGGGGCGCGTGGGCATCGGCCTTGGGCTGATTTTGCTGGCGCTGGAACTGATTGTTCAGGCCGTCCACCCGATTACCCAGGCCAATGGCGTGCAGGTGATTTTCGCCTCGCTGACGGGCGATATCATGCTGGATGCGCTGATTGGCGCGCTGTTCGCGGTGATCACCTACTCCAGCCTTGCCGCTGTGCTGCTGACGGCCACGTTAACGGCAACGGGCGTGATTTCCTTCCCTGTCGCGCTGTGTCTGGTGATTGGTGCCAACCTCGGTTCTGGCCTGCTGGCGATGCTCAACAACAGCGCAGCCAATGCCGCTGCTCGCCGTGTTGCGCTAGGAAGCCTGCTGTTCAAGTTGGTGGGGAGCCTGATTGTGCTGCCGTTCGTGCATATTCTGGCGGACAGCATGGCCAAACTGCCGGTGGCTAAATCGGAACTGGTTATCTATTTCCACGTGTTCTACAACCTGATCCGCTGCCTGGCGATGGTGCCGTTTGTTGATCCGATGGCGCGCTTCTGTAAACGCATCATCCAGGAAGTGCCGGAACTGGATGCCCGCCTCAAACCAAAACATCTCGACCCGACGGCGCTCGATACGCCAACGCTGGCGCTCGCCAATGCCGCACGTGAAACGCTGCGTATAGGTGATGCGATGGAAACGATGATGGACGGTCTGCGCAAAGTGATGCACGGCGAGCCGCGTGAAGAGAAAGAGCTGCGTAAAATCGCCGATGACGTGAACGTGCTGTATACGGCAATTAAGCTCTATCTGGCGCGAATGCCGAAAGATGAGTTGGCGGAAGAGGAATCTCGTCGCTGGGCGGAAATCATCGAGATGTCGCTCAACCTTGAACAGGCGTCCGATATCATCGAGCGCATGGGCAGTGAAATCGCGGATAAATCGCTGGCTGCACGCCGGGCGTTTTCGGTTGAAGGTCTCAAAGAGTTGGATGGCCTTTTCGAACAACTGCTCAGCAACCTACAACTGGCGATGTCGGTGTTCTTCTCCGGCGACGTCGACAGCGCTCGTCGCCTGCGCCGCAACAAGCATCGCTTCCGCATCATGAACCGTCGTTACTCGCATGCGCACGTTGACAGGCTGCATCAGCAAAACGTGCAGAGTATCGAAACCAGTTCGCTGCACCTCGGCTTGCTGGGCGATATGAAGCGTCTGAACTCCCTGTTTTGTGCCGTGGCCTACAGCGTGATGGAGCAACCGGACGAAGACGACGATCGCGACGACTATTAACCCCTCCACATCAGGTCGATAGCTGTTTTCTAAGGCTATTGGCCTTTGCTATAGTTCGCCTTCTACAGGAGAGACTATGCTGCCGAACTCATCAATTCGATTAAACAAATACATCAGCGAAAGCGGGATCTGCTCGCGTCGTGAGGCTGACCGCTACATTGAGCAAGGGAACGTGTTTATCAACGGTAAACGCGCGACCGTTGGCGACCAGGTGTCCGTGGGCGACGTGGTGAAAGTGAACGGTCAACTGATTGAACCGCGTCAGGAAGACGACCTGGTGTTAATCGCGTTGAACAAACCGGTCGGTATCGTCAGTACGACGGAAGCTGGCGAAAAAGACAATATCGTCGATTTCGTCAACCACAGCAGCCGTGTGTTTCCGATCGGTCGCCTCGACAAAGATTCTCAGGGGCTGATTTTCCTCACCAACCACGGTGACCTGGTAAACAAAATTCTGCGTGCCGGCAACGATCACGAGAAAGAATATCTGGTGACAGTGAACAAACCCGTCACCGATGAGTTCATCGTGGGAATGGGCAAAGGTGTGCCGATCCTCGGAACGGTGACGAAGAAATGTAAGGTGAAGAAGGAAGCTGCATGCACCTTCCGGATTACCCTGGTGCAGGGCTTGAACCGTCAGATCCGCCGTATGTGCAAACATTTCGGTTTTGAGGTGACCAAGCTGGAACGTGTGCGCATCATGAACGTCAGCCTGAAAGGATTGCCGCAGGGGGAATGGCGCGATCTGACGGACGACGAACTGATAGAACTGTTTAAGCTGATTGAGAACTCGTCTTCACAAGC
Organism: Scandinavium sp. NPDC088450; assembly: GCF_044900545.1. Taxonomy (NCBI): domain Bacteria; kingdom Pseudomonadati; phylum Pseudomonadota; class Gammaproteobacteria; order Enterobacterales; family Enterobacteriaceae; genus Scandinavium; species Scandinavium sp. NPDC088450. The sequence continues at coordinate 14,396 of NZ_JBJDNI010000021.1, forward strand.
GGAGCACGAGAAAGTGAAACCCAAGGCAAAACCGAAAGTTGCCGCCACACCGGCGAAAAAACCTGCCAGCAGCAGCGGAAAGAACATGGCAAAAACACCGGCAGAAATGGCGAACAAGAAGCGTTTTACCGCGCCGGGTCGCAAGAAGAAAGGGCGTTGAGTTCCTGAGAACACTGCCCGGCAGCACCTTGTTTGCGCGGGCATTGCCGGGGGCGACTACGCCTGACCCGGCTGGAAAATGTGATTACCTTCTGCCGCGCACATGCGTGCTGGCTGTCCACGAAAACGTCGCTTCTTTATCCACTTTATAAGCCTGCTTTTTCTTCAACTGGCGGGCTTTCTTCGCTTCGGCTTCCCGTTCTGCCATCAGCTTGTCGATGTACTCTTTCTTTACATGATTCGTTTCAGCGTTAGTCAGCGGGCGCCCGTGCGCGATCCGGGCACGGTCGAGGAGGGTTTTCAGCTCGCGTTGCTCTTGCTCGGTCATGTCCTGCTGGGTCAGACGTGGAGTTGCCATGCTGTATTCCTCTGGTGGAGTAACCGTGTCTTGCTTACGGAAGTGCCTCAGTATTCTTGATTGCCAGCTCAAAGCCCAGCGCTTTCATCACTGCCAGGGTGGTTTTTAAGGTCGGATTGCCCTTATCGCTGAATGAGCGGTAAAGCTGCTCGCGTGAAAGCCCGGTTTCAGCAGCGACAGCGCTCATCCCTTTGGCTCTGGCCACGATGCCCAGAGCCTGGGCGATATAGTTAGCATCGCCGGTTTCCAGGGCATCGTTCATGAAAATGGCGATGCATTCATCATCGACCAGCGCATCGGCAGGATCGTAGATGGTCAGTTTATTCATAAGGGAGAGCCTCGTTGGTTTCGTAAATTTTGGCCAGGTATTTTGCAGCGACGATATCGCTGCTTTGGCGATTTTTTTCACCACCACAGAGCAGCAGGACAATGGCATCGCTTCGTTGCTGAAAATAAATGCGATAACCAGGGCCAAAATGAATACGCAATTCGCTGAGACCATCACCGATGGGTTTTGCATCACCCACCAGTCCATTTGCCAGCCGCATAAGACGAGCGGCAATAAGCGCCTTTACTCGATGATCTTTGAGCTGATATTCCCACTTTTGAAACGCAGTGGTTTGCAGAATCGTTTTCACATCCGCTCCTTGTATTTTATAAACTACATAAAATAGTGCAAGGAATAACCGCGAGGATGAAGTACGAATCGGGACAAAAAGACCTCTGAAGGATCAATCCTGATAACGGCTCGAAGAATATTGCAACGGGGGTTTTATTGCAGGCGTGGCTTGCGATGAAGCCACGCCATTGGGGATCAACTCTCTTTCGCGACAGCCACTTTCGATTTCTCGACCGGCTTACCAGACCAGTAGCCTGCCAACAGCGAGCCGGAAAGGTTATGCCATACCGAGAACAGCGCGCCAGGCAAGGCGGCGAGCGGGCCGAAGTAGATTTTCCCCAGCGCGGCGGCCAGGCCGGAGTTCTGCATCCCAACTTCAATCGCCAGCGTGCGGCAGGTGGACTCGTCGAAGCCGAACAGGCGTCCTCCCCAGTAGCCGCCGAGCAGGCCAATCGTGTTATGCAGGATCACCGCGATAATCACCACGAAGCCAACCGAGGCAATGTGTGAGGCGGAACCTGCCACCACGGCGCTGATGATGGCCAAAATGCAGATCATCGAAAAAGCGGGCAGATACGGTTCGACAGCTTTCACCACGCGTGGCAGCAAATGATGCACCACCAGGCCTAACGCAATCGGGATCACCACGATTTGCAGAATGCTCAGCAGCATGCCCATCACATCGACCTGAATGTGGGTGTCGACATACAAGCGCGTCAGCAACGGCGTCGCGATAACGCCGACCAGTGTGGAAACGGACGAGATTGTCACGGACAGCGCCACATCACCTTTTGCCAGGAAGATCATCACATTGGACGCAGTCCCGCTGGCAACGCTGCCGACCAGCACCATCCCGGCAGACAGTTCTGGCGGCATATGGAACAGCATCGCCAGCAGCCATGCCGCGAGAGGCATCACCAGATAGTGCAGAAAAATCCCCGCTGCCACGGGCGCAGGGCGTGACAGCACACGTTTGAAATCATCGAGTTTCAGGTGCACGCCCATGCCAAACATGATCAGCATCAGCAGCGTAGTGACCCACGGGCCAATCGGTGTGAAGGTGGTTGGTGTCTTGTAAGCGAGGACGGAGAGCAGCACGGCCCATAACGGGAATAGCCGCGTCAGCAGAGATAACATAGTGTTTTCCTTTAATGTGTTGTGTGTCTTATAGGTATAAAAAAGCCGGGTTCGAGCCCGGCCTTAGATATTGTTTATCCTGCGAAGGATTTTTATTCAAACAAATTGTGATGAAGTTTTTGCACGACTTCTTCTGCCTCTGCGCCTGGCACCAGGAAGCAGAGGTTATGGCTTGATGCGCCATAGCAAATCATGCGGATGTTGAACGGTTCAAGCACGCCAAACACCTCTTTACCCACGCCACAAGCTTTCGACAGGTCGTTACCAATCAATGCGACCAGCGCCAGGTTCTCTTCCACTTCCACGCGGCACAGGGCGGACAACTCAATCAGCAAGGATTGCGTCAGCAGCATATCGCTGGTGGCTGTTGAACCGGTGGTGTCCAGCGTCAGCGCGATGCTCACTTCTGAAGTGGTGATCAAATCGACGGAGATATTATGGCGCGCCAGAATGCCGAAGACTTCCGCAAGGAACCCGCGGGAATGCAGCATATTCAGGCTGTGCAGCGTCAACAGCGTTTGCTTGCGGCGCAGTGCCAGCGCACGGAACAGCGGCGGGTTTTCGGTTTTATTACACACCAGCGTACCGCCCGCTTTAGGATCTTTGCTGGACCCTACAAACACTGGAATATCGCTGCGTACGGCAGGCAGCAGGGTTGCCGGATGCAGGACTTTCGCGCCGAAAGTCGCCATTTCAGCGGCTTCTTCAAAGGCGATTTCATCGATGCGTTTTGCCGCTGGCACGACGCGTGGATCGGTGGTGTAAATCCCTGGGACATCTGTCCAGATATCAACACGAGTCGCGTGCAGCGCTTCGCCCAACAGCGCTGCGGTGTAATCGCTGCCGCCGCGGCCAAGTGTGGTAGTGCGGCCTTTGGCTTCGCTGCCGATAAAGCCCTGGGTGATCACCAGGCCTTCCGCCAGACGCGGGGCCATCTGCAATGTAGCCAGTTCTGACAATGCAGCCACATCGGGTTCAGCGCGCCCGAAGCGGTCGTTGGTACGCATGATTTTGCGCACATCAAACCATTGTGCCTGAACGTCACGCTCGCGCAGGATTTCAACAAACAGCAGGGTGGACATCAGCTCGCCGTGGCTGACCAGTTCGTCAGTCAGGGCGGTCGATGTTGCCAGTGAAGCGGCTTCTGCCAGGGTGGTGATATTTTCCAGCAGGCGCTCAACTTCTTCACGAATCACATTGGGATTGCGCAGACGTTCGAGAATATCGAACTGGATTTTGCGCAGAGCATCGAGTTTCACGAACCGCTCGGTCGCTTCCAGGCCTTCGGCCAGAGCAACCAGCAAATTGGTGACGCCTGCGGAGGCAGAAAGCACAACCAGACGAACCGAAGGATCGGAAAGCACCACATCGGCACTGCGGTTCATGGCGGTGTAGTCGGCGACGCTGGTTCCGCCAAATTTGGCTACAACGAGCGGGGAAACTGCATGTGTCATAACAACCTCGTGTCAGGGGATTACATTCTCAGCCATGGCACAAGGGAAGAGCGGGAGGGCAGACGTAGAGGGCTACAGTTCACCCAGAAGCGCTCCACCTTGCGAAGCGCCCGACTGTGGGTCACTTCCGGTGACAGCCCAGAGGATTCAGCCCCTGTAGCCGATAGTGAACACTGCCAGATGCTCTGCTATCTCGGCATCGCTCCCCCTAAAGTGTTGTCTGCGGACTGGCTCCTCAAACACTTCGCCTGGGCGATGCTCCTCTTCTGGCCTGCGCACGCGAGCGCGCAGGTAGGGTTTAATAAATAAAGGGTTCCGGGGGGTGTTGTCAACGATCCGATGATGGTGATTTTTCACTTTCCACTATTGCCACCAGCGTACAGGGCGATGGTGGGGTCATTGTGCTGTTCAGCGGGATAAGCGCACCATCCTCTTTGCGGGCAAAAAGCGGCGTAGCGCCAGGGTTAACGTTGAGATAATCCATCCAGCCAAAGTTCTCATTCAGACGGGTAACTTTGACGGCCGCGCCTTTGGCAATCAGGCTACTGAGCCGCGCCCATGTCATCTCTGCATCAAATAACTGTTCATGGCGAGTTTCTTTTTCGCTGCGGCCTTTCGTCGCCGGACCCGTGCGAATCGAAAATACCCGGTTTTCCCCGAAGATATGCCGGAAATGCAGCGCAGAAAGCGCATTTTGATGACGGTTTGGCGACAGGGCGATCACCTGACGGGTGTCACTCAGATTGAGGTAGTTTTCTGCATGCTCAGACCAGACGTTGCCGTAATAGGTCGGCAGGCCTTCCATACGGGCAAGGCGATAATATTCCCAGCTGTTGTCGCTGAGCTGCACCGGAATATCGAGCTTTTTCAACGCCTGGGCTATCGTCCTTGCCACCGTATTGGCACCCACAATTAACACGCCACGCGATTTACGCTGCTGCACGCCAAGCCAGCGCGCCAGGCGACTGCTGGTGAGACTTTGCAGAACGACAGTCCCGATGATTATCGCAAACACCACCGTCACGATTTGGTCGGCTCCGTCGTAGCCATTTTTTTGCAATGTCAGGGCGAACAACGAGCTGACGGCGGCGGCCACAATGCCTCGCGGCGCAATCCAGCACAGCAGCAGTTTTTCGCGCCAGCGTAAGGTTGAACGCCAGGTTGAGGCGATAATACAGAGCGGACGGGCCACAAACTGCACCACCAAAAGCAGCACCAACAGAGGCCAGCCCATTGACCACAGAGCCTGAATATCCAGACGTGCCGCCAGAATGATAAACAAGGCTGAGAGTAATATCGCCGACAGTTCTTCTTTAAACTCGACGATATCGGCGGTTTCCACTTCCCGCATGTTGGCAAGCCAGATGCCCAGCACAGTCACTGCCAGCAGGCCAGACTCATCTGCCAGCGTATTAGACAGGCCAAACGTCAGCAGGACAAGGGCCAGCACCGCGAAGTTTTGCAGATAACCGGGTATCCAGCCGCGTTTGAGCGCATTGCCTAAAAACAGGCCAAACACTGCGCCTGTGGCGAGACCGACAACCAACGTTTGTGCCAGCATGATAAGCAGATGCAGCCACGTCCCGCTTTGTTCCTGCAGTGTAATAAACTCAAACACCAACAGAGTGAAAATGGCGCCCACAGGGTCGATAACAATCCCTTCCCAACGCAGCACCTGGTTGATGGCGGCAGTCGGGCGTACAACGCGCATCAGCGGGGCGATCACGGTAGGGCCTGTGACCACGGTGACTGCGCCAATCAGGGCGGAGATTTGTGGTGTCAGACCCAAAATTCCCCAGCAGGCCAGGGAGATAACCGCGAAGGTTATCAACATGCCGACAGTCACTAAATTACGCACCACGCCGCCAAGCCCGCGAATTTCATCAAAACGCAGCGTCAGCGCACCTTCAAACAGGATGATGGCCACCGCCAGCGAGACCAGCGGGAAAAGCAGTGAGCCAAACAGTAAGTCTGGCTGGAGAATATGCAGCGCAGGGCCTATCAACACGCCAATGAGCAGCAGCGGCAGGATGGCGGGAAGGCGAAGCCGCCAGGCCAGCCATTGGGCCAGCAGCGAAGCGATAGCGATGATGACCAGCAGAAAAGGGACCGGCAATTCCATTCTTTTTCTTTCTTCCTCAGAAACGTGGGCCTCGGTGATTTGCCCATTCGTGTAGTGCTCTGAGTATAAGCAGCGCTGGCGCAGACAGCGTAACGTACAAAGGTGAGAAAACACCTAATGACACAAAAATCATCACAAAAACCGTCGCAGGCGCTACAATCGACCGAAGTCACAATTCTCAAATCAGAAGAGTATTGCTATGAAAAACATCAATCCAACGCAGACCTCTGCCTGGCAGGCATTACAGAAACACTACGATGAAATGAAGGACGTGTCGATCGCCGACCTGTTCGCGAAAGATGGCGATCGTTTCGCCAAGTTTTCCGCGACGTTTGACGATTTTATGCTGGTGGACTTCTCCAAAAACCGCATTACCGAAGAGACACTGAGCAAACTGCAGGCGCTGGCGAAAGAGACAGAGCTGGCCGACGCTATCAAATCCATGTTCTCTGGTGAGAAGATCAACCGCACTGAAGACCGCGCGGTTCTGCACGTTGCCCTGCGCAACCGTAGCAATACCCCGATTATTGTTGACGGCAAAGACGTGATGCCGGAAGTGAATGCGGTTCTTGAGAAGATGAAGCATTTCTCCGAAGCGATCATTTCTGGAAGCTGGAAAGGTTACACCGGCAAAGCGATTACTGACGTGGTGAACATCGGTATCGGCGGTTCTGACCTCGGCCCGTTCATGGTGACCGAGGCGCTGCGTCCGTACAAAAACCACCTGAATATGCACTTTGTCTCTAACGTCGATGGCACTCACATCGCCGAAGTGCTGAAAACCGTTAACCCAGAAACCACGCTGTTCCTGGTGGCGTCCAAAACCTTCACCACTCAGGAAACCATGACCAACGCCCACAGTGCGCGTGACTGGTTCCTGAAAACCGCCGGTGACCAGAAGCACGTGGCGAAGCACTTCGCGGCGCTCTCTACTAACGGTAAAGCGGTGGGTGAGTTCGGCATTGATACCGCCAACATGTTCGAGTTCTGGGACTGGGTCGGTGGCCGTTACTCTCTGTGGTCTGCAATTGGTCTGTCGATCATCCTGTCTGTTGGTTTCGACAACTTTGTTGAGCTGCTCTCCGGCGCACACGCGATGGACAAGCACTTCTCCACGACCGCTCCAGAGAAAAACCTGCCAGTGCTGCTGGCGCTGATTGGTATCTGGTACAACAACTTCTTTGGTGCAGAAACCGAAGCCATCCTGCCGTACGACCAGTACATGCACCGCTTTGCGGCGTACTTCCAGCAGGGCAACATGGAATCCAACGGCAAATACGTTGACCGTAACGGCAACGCGGTGGATTACCAGACTGGCCCAATCATCTGGGGTGAGCCAGGCACCAACGGTCAGCATGCGTTCTATCAGCTGATTCACCAGGGCACCAAAATGGTTCCTTGTGATTTCATCGCACCGGCCACGACCCACAACCCGCTGTCCGATCACCATCCGAAGCTGCTGTCTAACTTCTTTGCGCAGACTGAAGCGCTGGCGTTCGGTAAATCACGTGAAGTGGTTGAGCAGGAATACCGTGACCAGGGTAAAGATCCGGCCACGCTGGAAAACGTGGTGCCGTTCAAAGTGTTCGAAGGCAACCGTCCAACCAACTCCATCCTGCTGCGCGAAATCACGCCGTTCAGCCTGGGTGCGTTGATTGCCCTGTATGAGCACAAAATCTTCACTCAGGGCGCGATCCTCAACATCTTCACCTTCGACCAATGGGGCGTTGAGTTAGGTAAACAGCTGGCCAACCGCATCCTGCCAGAGCTGGGCGATGACAAAGACGTCAGCAGCCACGACAGCTCTACCAACGGTCTGATCAACCGTTACAAAGCCTGGAAATAAACTGCGGAGCTTCCCCTCTCCCTAACCCTCTCCCGCGGGGAGAGGGAACCGACTTGTGCGGTTTTGGGCTTTCTCCCTCTCCTTTTGGAGAGGGCCGGAGAGAGGGGAACAGCCCGAACAGGTTTTGGACTTCTCCCTCTCCCTTTGGGAGAGAGCAGGGGAGAGGGGATTAAACCGCACCAAACTCACCATTACCCAATCCGCAAACTCCCAACCCCCAGCAGCTTCGCGATAGCTTCAATTTTCTCCCCAACGTGACCCATGCCGATGGCGCAGTGATGCGCAGGCCCACCTTCGCACCAACGACGGGTAAACTCGCGAGCAGACAGTGAAAAACGGTAATGGCTGTTGGTATTGCCGATATCCAGTACTTCACCCTTCACGGCTTCACCTTCTGCATATTGCAACGTCACGCTCCCGTCGCGATGTTCCACAACAGACAGGAACGTTACCGGGCCGGTTTTCACCGTCATCTGAATCGAGACGCCTTTGCCGGGCTTGCCGTGATAAACCGGTAAAGGCACCAGCCGGACTTTATCCGCCGACATCAACGGATGCGCTGGCCCATCGTGGCCCCACTGCACCGTCTGATGTTCAAAGTCGATGCCGTAAGGCTCAGAGAAGGAGCCTCCGGCTTTCAGCAGGCTGAGGATTTTCATCGCAATGACGTTTTTGATTTCGCATTCGCCCGCCACCGGAATATCTCGCTCGGTGAGCAAAGTGTTGCCGAGGATAACTGAAGTAATGATGTTCTCCTGCGGCGACCCGGCACTGCCTTCGTAGTAATACGCCATTCCGCCAAGCTGGTGGCGTTCCGCCAGTTTATCCAGTGCAACAGAGGTTGCGATGGCTCGCTGTAACTCATATTCCTCACAAGCGGGGTCAACATTCAGCGTGCGATAAACCTGTTCGCGTTTCTGGCTGCGCAGCTCTTCGGTGATGGCCGGTAATATTTCGGCCAGTTCGCAGATCTCCAGCACTTTAAAGCGCACGCCAAATTTCGCCGACAGGTTGGTCATGTCCGAATACACGTCGTACATGCCGTTGTAGTAATGCCCCATCACACCGATGTTCGTGCGTTTCAGGGCGTTAACGGTTGAGGCCGCCGCCAGCCAGGCGTCAATTTCTTGCCAGGCTTCGGCATCATCCAGATAGCCTGGAACCAGCGAGTAGCCGATATTCGCGCGCTGGAAAACGTTCACCAGTTCTGGTGCGCTACAGGCCTGACAATGTGCCAGCCATTGCCCGGTGCGTTCTCCGCGATCTTCACGCTGGTTGATGGTGGCGCAAGGCACTTTCTTTTCAGGCTGCAAGGCCAGGATCAGCACCGGGACGTTCAGTTGCTGCACCAAAGGAAGCACCGTTGAGCTCAGCGCATAAGTGGTGATGTAAAGCACCAACGCATCGACATTCTTGCTGGCGAACAGCGCCGTGGCGTTATCCATCGTTTGCGAACTGTCGACCAGACCACCGTTCACCACGGCGACTTCACGGCGTTGTAACTGGCTATCGACCTGATTCAGATAACCTTCAAGCTGCTCTCGCAGGCCATCAAACTGCGGCCAGTAGGTTTCTAATCCAATCCCAAACAGACCCACGGTGAATGCTTTCATCCCAACCTCTTATCAGAAAAATGGCAGATATCACCACTGTACTGAGTGAGACAGGGCAAAACCTGTTCCTGATGGACATCCGGGAGAAAGGAATGGCAAGGATTTCGAGGAAGGGAATATCACGATCGCAAAAAGGCATTCAGGCTATTTTCCGGGCCTTCCGGGCTTAATGATGTCATTAATTACCCATTTAAAATACAAGGAATAAAGTTGTTTTACGGTGATGAGGTTAATCCTAAAAAAGCCTGTGATGATTTCTGCATATTTTGATTTTTAAGATTATCTTGAGGGTGTGAATTTTTCATATCATTGATATTTTTGATTTTAATTATTAATGAATAATTTGAAATAATGATTTTTTCTCATTATCCGAAAACCCTCTTGCTTATTTCCTGAGCCCTAATTCGACCGTTTTACTTGTGTATACTCGATGACGCCTGAATATCTCAGGTGACACTCCATTCATTCAACCAATGAAGGGAAATAGCAATGAAAAAAGTACTGTGTGGCATTTTTGCCATTTCTGCGCTTGCGGCGGCTTCAGCTTATGCCGATCCGGTGGAAACCGGTGAGGCGGCAGGGGCGGCAGCGACGTCGGTCTCTGCGGGCAGTTCCGCCGCAACCAGCGCCAGCGCCGTAAGCTCGGCCGTGGGGGTCGCACTGGCGGCGACCGGTGGTGGTGATGGCTCCAATACCGGAACCACGACCACAACAACCACAAGTACCCGCTAAGTCTTACGGGTCATTAATCCTAACCACACTTCGGTGTGGTTATTTTGCCCCTTCGGAGAAGAGTCGTGCAGCGACCCATAATTATTCTGCTTTGCCTGCTGCTTCAGGCCTGTTCTGCCAGCACGGAAGGGCTGGGGAAATCTCTCTGGCACAGTCTTTTTGGCACCCCGGGCGTGCAGTTAACCGCCGATGATATCCAGAACATGCCGTACGCCAGCCAGTACCTGCAGCTCAATAACGGCCCCCAGCTTTTTGTGGTACTCGCGTTTTCTGAAAATGGTCAGCAGAAATGGGTGACTCAGGATCAGGCGACCCTCGTCACCCAACATGCCCGCATGGTGAAAACGCTGCTCGGCGGTGACAACCTGCTGAGCGTCAGCAATATCGACAACGACCCGCTGGCGAAACCCAATCAACTCGTCGATGGCGCAAGCTGGACCCGCACGATGGGCTGGACCGAACACAAGCAAGTCCGTTACGCCACAGCTCGTTCTCAGTTCCACTGGGACGGCACGGACACGCTAAAACTGGCGAATGACACCACCGCTGTACGCGTATTGGTGGAGAAAGTCAGTACCGATCAGGCGAGCTGGGAAAACCGGTTCTGGGTCGACAGCGACGGTCAGATTCGTCAGTCCGAACAGTACCTCGGGGCTGGCTTCTTCCCGGTCAAAATGACTCTGATTAAGGCGGCAAAGCAATGAAATCACCCCTCTTTGCTGCGTTGATGGCGCTCTTTGTTGCGCCTCTGGCTCTGGCGGCAGGCACGGTTGACGTTTATATCGATGGCGCAAAAGACCCTAAAACCCTGACGGATGCCGCGCATCTGGCGGATTTAGTCGCCCAGCCGAGGCTGGCAAAAAGCTGGTGGCCCGGTGCTGTCATTGCTGAAAAGCAGGCCAGTGCTGTAGCCCAACAGCAGAAGCAAACCCTGATGGCAGAGCTGGCGACATTAGCGGCGGATGAAAGTGGCGATGACGCTGCGGCCATTGCTTCGCTGCGCCAACAGCTTCAGGCGGTCAACGTCACGGGCCGACAGTTTGTGAATCTCGATCCGGATCGCGTTCGACTTGGGCGGCGCGCCAACCCGCCACTCGAAGGGCACTACAGCCTGTGGGTTGGGCAGCAACCGAGCACAGTCCACATTTTTGGCCTGATCAGTCGTCCAGGAAAAGTGGCGTTCACGCCGGGTAAAGATGTGGCGAGCTATCTCGATGATATGAGCCTGTTAAGCGGCGCTGACCGCAGCTACGCCTGGGTTATCTACCCGGATGGACGCCGCGAAAAAGCGCCTGTCGCTTACTGGAACAAACGCCATATTGAGCCAATGCCAGGCAGCACCATTTTTGTCGGTTTCGCCGACTCACTTTGGACGAAGAAGTTCGACGACCTTAACGCTGAGCTTCTTCGCGCCCTTGCACAGCGGATCCCGGAACAATGAAAAAAAGCCATCTCTTCAGCCTGCTGGCGCTGAGTATCAGCGCGGCCTGCCATGCAGAAACGTATCCGGCACCGATAGGTCCTTCTCAGTCTGATTTCGGCGGAGTGGGCCTGCTGCAAACGCCCACCGCGCGCATGGCGCGTGAAGGGGAACTCAGCCTCAACTATCGCGATAACGATCAGTACCGCTACTACTCCGCCTCGGTGCAGTTGTTCCCGTGGCTGGAAACCACGTTGCGCTATACCGACGTGCGTACCAAACAGTACAGCAGCGTCGAGTCGTTTTCCGGCGATCAGACCTACAAAGACAAAGCGTTCGACCTGAAACTGCGTCTGTGGGAAGAAAGTTACTGGTTGCCGCAGGTGTCCGTCGGTGCGCGTGATATCGGCGGGACAGGCTTGTTCGATGCCGAATATGTGGTGGCGAACAAAGCCTGGGGCCCGTTTGATTTCAGCCTCGGCCTTGGCTGGGGCTATCTCGGCACCAGCGGCAACGTCAAAAACCCGTTTTGCAGCTATGACGATAAGTTCTGTTATCGCAACAACAGTTATCGCCAGGCCGGATCGATGGACAGCAGCCAGATGTTCCACGGCCCGGCGTCGATTTTCGGTGGGGTGGAATATCAAACCCCCTGGCAGCCGCTGCGCCTTAAACTGGAGTACGAAGGCAACGACTACAGCGAAGACTTTGCCGGAAAGCTCGAACAGAAGAGCAAGTTTAACGTCGGCGCCATTTACCGCGTGGCTGACTGGGCCGACGTAAACCTGAGCTACGAGCGCGGTAATACCTTCATGTTTGGCTTCACGGTGCGCACCAACTTCAACGATCTGCGTCCGTCATACAATGATAACGCCCGTCCGAAATACCAGCCGGAGCCGCAGGATGCCATTTTGCAACACTCGGTAGTGGCGAATCAGCTGACCTTGCTGAAGTACAATGCAGGCTTTGCCGACCCGAAAATTCAGGTCAAAGGTGACACGCTGTATGTCACAGGCGAGCAGGTGAAATACCGCGATTCCCGTGAAGGCATCGAGCGTGCGAACCGTATTATCGCCAACGATCTGCCAGACGGCGTACGCACCATTCGCATCACGGAAAACCGTCTTAATATGCCGCAGGTCACCACCGAAACGGACGTGGCGAGCCTTCAGCATCATCTGGAAGGCGAACCGTTGGGGCATGAAACGCAGTTGGTACAAAAACGCGAAGCTCCTGTGGTGCCGGATAAAACGGAGCAGGGCTGGTACATCGATAAATCGTCGTTTGATTTCCACATCGATCCGGTGCTGAGCCAGTCCATCGGCGGGCCAGAAAGTTTCTACATGTACCAGCTTGGCGTAATGGCCACCGCCGACTGGTGGGTGACCGATCACCTGCTGACCACCGGTAGCCTGTTTGGCAACATCGCCAATAACTACGACAAGTTCAACTACACCAACCCGCCGAACGATTCGACGCTGCCACGCGTGCGTACTCACGTGCGTGATTACGTCGAAAATGATGTCTACGTGAATAACCTGCAGGCCAACTATCTCCAGTATCTGGGCAACGATTTTTACGGTCAGGTGTACGGCGGTTATCTCGAAACCATGTACGGCGGCGTGGGCGCGGAAGTGCTGTGGCGCCCTGTGGACAGCAACTGGGCGTTTGGTGTGGATGCCAACTACGTGAAACAGCGTGACTGGCGCAGCTCAATGGACATGATGAAGTTCACCGATTACAGCGCAAAAGTGGGCAATCTGGCGGCCTACTGGACGCCGCCGTTTGCTCAGGATGTGCTGATTAAAGCCAGCGTCGGCCAGTATCTGGCGGGCGATAAAGGCGGCACGCTGGAAGTGTCAAAACACTTCGACAGCGGCGTGGTAGTGGGCGCTTATGCAACGATCACCAACGTTTCGGCGCAGGAATATGGCGAGGGCGATTTCACCAAAGGCGTATATGTGTCGGTGCCGCTGGACTTGTTCTCGTCTGGCCCGACCCGCAGCCGCGCGGCGATTGGCTGGACGCCGCTCACGCGAGACGGCGGTCAGCAGCTTGGGCGTAAGTTCCAGCTGTATGATATGACCAGCGATCGCAGTGTGAATTTCCGCTAGCAGGGATTGCCGGGCGGCACGTTGTTTGCCCGGCCTACAAAAACCTTCGTAGGCCCGTGCAAGCGAAGCGCCGCCGGGCAGTGTTTTGCACAAAACATAAACAAAAAATATAGATCCCCGTCACAATTTTGCGTTATACAGGAAGCTCGCCACTGCGAAGGAGGTGCTGTATGACGTCGCTGACCCGTCCACGCGTTGAATTTATCTCCACCGTTTTGCAGACCGTGCTCAATCTGGGTTTGCTTAGCCTTGGCCTGATCCTGGTGGTTTTTCTTGGCAAAGAAACCGTCCATCTGGCCGATGTCCTGTTTGCACCGGAACAGACCAGCAAATATGAGCTGGTGGAAGGGCTGGTGGTTTACTTCCTGTATTTCGAATTTATCGCCCTGATTGTGAAGTACTTTCAGTCCGGATTTCACTTCCCGCTACGCTACTTTGTTTACATCGGGATCACCGCTATCGTGCGGCTGATCATCGTCGATCATAAATCCCCTCTGGATGTGCTGATCTACTCGGCGGCGATCTTGTTGCTGGTGGTTACGCTATGGCTGTGTAACTCGAAACGGCTAAGGCGTGAATAAAAAAAGGGCGCTCCGAAGAGCGCCAAACAACAGTCACAAGTTAGGGTCAAACATGAGGATAACGTGGCATTACAGTGGCATATAACGATGAAAACTTATCCTTTCACCCCGCCGGCGGTCAGGCCGTTTACCAGCCAGCGCTGAGCCAGCAGGAACACAACGGTGATAGGAATGGCGGAGAGCACAGCCGCCGCGGCAAAATCGCCCCACAGGTAGTTTTGCGGGTTGAGGTATTGCTGCATGCCGACCGCCAGGGTGTAGCTGTTCACATCACGCAGCAGCAGTGATGCGACCGGGACTTCGGTAATCGCGGCGATAAACGACAGAATAAAGACCACCGCCAGAATTGGCACGGAAAGCGGCAACAGCACCAGGCGGAAGGCCTGCCATGGGGTTGCGCCGTCCAGCGCGGCCGCTTCTTCCAGCGAGCCATCGATAGTTTCGAAGTAGCCCTTAATCGTCCACACGTGCAGTGCGATGCCGCCCATGTAGGCGAAGATAACGCCGCCGTGAGTGTTCAGGCCGATAAACGGCACGTACTGGCCGAGACGGTCGAACAAGGCATACAACGCAACCAGTGAGAGCACCGCCGGGAACATCTGGAAAATCAGCATGCTTTTCAGCAGGGTGGCTTTCCCCGGGAACTTCATACGGGCGAAGGCGTAAGCACAGGTGGTGGACAGCGCCACAATCCCTATCGCCGTGATACCCGCGATTTTGATTGAGTTCCACAGCCACAACAGCACCGGGAACGGTGGGGGAGTGACGCGGCCATCGGCGTGTTCCACGCTAAAGCCAAGCGCCAGTTTCCAGTGCTCCCAGGAAATCTGGTCCGGGATAAGGCTGCCGGTCGCGAAGTTCCCTTCACGCAGTGAGATAGCGATAACCATCAGCAGCGGGAACATGATCGCCGCGATAAACATCAGCAGTAAAAGGTGCGTGATAAAGAGGCGCAGCTTCTGGGATTTCGGTTGTACCATTGCCATTTTTGATGCCCTCCTTAGTCAAATTTCATGCGTGTGGCTTTCAGGTTGATAATCGCAAGCAGCCCTACCAACAGGAAGATCAGCGTGGCAATTGCCGCCGCCAGGCCAAAGTCCTGACCGCCGCCGCCTTCAAAGGCGATGCGGTAGGTGTAGCTCACCAGCAAGTCGGTGTAGCCCGCAGGCGTGGTGGTGCCCAGACGGTCTGGCCCGCCGTTGGTCAACAGTTGAATCAGCACGAAGTTGTTAAAGTTGAACGCGAAGCTGGCAATCATCAGCGGGGTTAGCGGCTTGATCAGCAGCGGCAGCGTAATCTTGAAGAAGTTCTGGAACGGGCCGGCACCGTCCATTGCCGACGCTTCATACAGGTCATCCGGAATCGCTTTCAGCAGCCCCATGCAGAGGATCATCATGTACGGATAGCCGAGCCAGGTGTTGACGATGATGATCATCGAACGGGCGGTGGTCGGGTCACTGAACCACGCTGGCTTAATGCCAAACAGCGCGCTCAGCATCATGTTGATCTCACCAAAGCTCTGGTTGAACAACCCTTTGAAAATCAGAATCGAGATGAACGACGGCACGGCGTAGGGCAGGATCAGCAGCACGCGGTAAATCGCTTTGCCTTTCAGGGATTCCCACTGAACGACGCACGCTAACACCATGCCGACTGCTACGGTCAGTAGAACGGTCAGCACAGAGAAGACCACCGTCCAGACGAAAATGGCGAAGAACGGTTTCTGAATCCCTTCGTCGGTGAAGACGCGAGTGAAGTTGTCCCAGCCGATGCTGACGGTGTAACCCGGGCTGAGTTTCTCGTCACCCCAGTTGCCGTCGGCATTGACCGACTGATAGAAACCGATTTGATTGTCAGGACGGTATTTCACGCCGCTTTGGTTGTTGGTCAGCTCGCCGTTTTCCCCGGCGGTGTACAGCGGACGCGTGCCCGAGAACTGACGCAGTGAGCTCATGATCACCTTGCTGTCATCCGGCAGAATGGCCGTCAGCTGGTTCAGCGCCTGGCGATTTTGGGTGATAACGCGCAGGTTGCCGCGTTCGCCTTCTGGCAGGGCATCGGCTTCTTTCAGCGTGATTTTTTGCTCGCCGCCCAGTTTGAACGCGTCGGAGACATAGTTTTTACCGCTGTCGCCATCATTTAGCGCCAGCTTCCACTCCTCACCCGCCGGATATAACCCGAAGTTATAGGCTTTGCCCGCCTGATAAGAGCGGTCCATCAGTACCTGCTGCGCACGTTCCTGAGTCAGCTGGTTAGTGCTGCTGTAGTTGGTGAAGGCGATAGCGATGGTACAGATAAGCGGGAATAACACGAACAAGCCCATCCCGGCCATACCCGGATAGACGTAGCGCCACGCGTAGGCTTTACGATTGGCGAAAATATACAGGCCAACTGAGCTTAAAATCAGCGTCATGATGGCAAACAGGTACTCCCCCTGGGCGTACATCAAAACAACAAGATAGCCAACCAGCAGGCCCAGCAGTCCAATCACGGACCACTTCAGCGTATCGCTCTGCCACCAGTGACTCTTTTTAACGGCATCCATGGGGTTCTTCCTCTACAACGGTGGAAACTTACTGTCAGGTGGCGCTTCGCTAACCTGACCTACGGGGCAAACCGTAGAAGTAGGGCGGGTCAGCAAAGCGCCACCCGCCACAGTGCTTACTTAGTAATACGACCCTGAGCATCCTTCAGCGCAGCATCAACAGTCTGACGACCGCTTGCAGCGTTGATCACAGCTGTGCGCGTTGCATACCAGAACGCAGCCATTTGTGGGATGTTAGGCATGATTTCGCCGGTTTTGGCGTTTGCCATGGTGGCGGCGATGCGTGGATCTTTCTCCAGTTGCTCCTGGTAAGTTTTCAGCGCTACAGCACCCAGCGGTTTGTCTTTGTTCACTTCCGCCAGACCTTCGTTGGTCAGCAGGTAGTTTTCGAGGAACTCTTTCGCCAGCTCTTTGTTCGGGCTGGCGGCGTTGATGCCCGCGCTCAGCACACCAACGAACGGTTTAGACGCTTTGCCTTTGAACGTTGGCAGCTGGGTCACGCCGTAGTTGATTTTGCTCTTGTCGATGTTGGACCACGCCCAAGGACCGTTGATGGTCATTGCGGTTTCACCTTTGTTGAAAGCGGCTTCTGCGATGGAGTAGTCGGTATCGGCATTCATGTGTTTGTTTTTAATCAGGTCAACCAGGAAGGTCAGGCCCGCTTTCGCGCCAGCGTTGTCCACGCCCACGTCTTTCACGTCGTATTTGCCGTTTTCAAACTTGAATGCGTAACCGCCATCGGCAGCAATCAGCGGCCAGGTGAAGTACGGTTCTTGCAGGTTGAACATCAGCGCAGATTTGCCTTTCGCCTTCAGCGCTTTATCCAGAGCCGGGATCTCTTCCCAGGTTTTCGGCGGGTTTGGCACCAGGTCTTTGTTATAGATGAGCGACAGGGCTTCAACAGCGATTGGATAAGCGATCAGCTTGCCGTTGTAACGCACCGCATCCCAGGTGAACGGATAGAGTTTGTCCTGGAACGCTTTGTCGGGAGTGACTTCAGCCAGCAGGCCGGACTGCGCGTAGCCACCAAAGCGGTCGTGTGCCCAGAAGATAATGTCCGGGCCATCACCGGTCGCGGCAACCTGCGGGTATTTCTCTTCCAGTTTATCCGGATGCTCTACGGTCACTTTAATGCCGGTGTCTTTCTCGAATTTCTTACCGACTTCTGCGAGGCCGTTATAGCCTTTGTCGCCGTTGATCCAGATAACCAGCTTGCCTTCTTCAATCTTGGCGAAGGCAGAGGCGGAAAACATCATCGTGGTCAGTGCCGACAGCGCGAGGATGCGTGCGCCAGTTTTGATTTTCATATATCCCGTCCTTTTTGGTGATGTGCTCGTGGATACGCCTGGTGGCTTTTACTCGGTTGAGTTTCCTTTCTTAGCAACCTCTTTCCATCCTCCCCGACCCTACGCCCCACCCCCGGTTTGTGTGATCTCTGTTACATAAAATTAAGTTATGCGTCCTGGCGCACACAAAATGACGCTGATTTTTGCCGTGTTCATCACGATTTTAGCCAGGCCCCGCCAGATGCGGGGGCAGACTAGCCCTCCTCATCCTCCCGCCTCCTCCCCCACAAAAAAGCCAGGGGGTGGAGGATTCACGAAAGTTATTGGTAGCCCATAGTCGGCGCAGAACGAATATTTCATTTAGTGACGGGTTGTAACGAAGGGAGAAGGGGATGGCGAGCGTACAGCTGCGAAATGTAACGAAAGCCTGGGGTGACGTGGTGGTGTCAAAAGACATCAATCTCGACATCCAGGAGGGAGAGTTCGTGGTGTTTGTCGGGCCATCAGGTTGCGGCAAATCCACGCTGTTGCGCATGATTGCCGGGCTGGAAACCATCACCACTGGTGAGTTGTTGATTGGTGATAAACGTATGAATGACACGCCGCCCGCGGAACGCGGAATCGGCATGGTCTTCCAGTCTTATGCGTTGTATCCCCACCTCTCCGTCGCCGAAAACATGTCCTTCGGTCTCAAGCTCGCGGGCGCGAAAAAAGACGTTATCAACCAGAAAGTCACTCAGGTTTCCGAAGTGCTGCAGCTGGCTCACCTGTTGGATCGTAAGCCAAAAGCGCTCTCCGGCGGGCAGCGTCAGCGCGTGGCGATTGGCCGTACGCTGGTGGCCGAGCCTCGCGTGTTCCTGCTGGATGAACCGCTTTCCAACCTTGATGCCGCGCTGCGTGTACAGATGCGTATTGAGATTTCCCGTCTGCATAAACGCCTTGGCCGCACGATGATTTACGTCACCCACGATCAGGTCGAAGCGATGACGCTGGCCGACAAAATTGTGGTGCTGGATGCCGGGCGCGTGGCGCAGGTCGGCAAACCGCTGGAACTGTATCACTACCCGGCAGACCGCTTCGTTGCGGGCTTTATCGGCTCGCCGAAGATGAACTTCCTGCCGGTGAAAGTCACCGCCACCGCCATTGAGCAGGTGCAGGTAGAACTCCCTAACCGTCAGCAAGTGTGGCTGCCGGTGGAAAGTACGGGCGTGCAGGTGGGCGCCAACATGTCGTTAGGTATTCGTCCTGAACATCTTCTGCCAAGCGACATCGCTGATGTCACGCTCGAAGGTGACGTTCAGGTCGTCGAGCAACTCGGTCACGAAACGCAAATTCATATCCAGATCCCCGCCATCCGTCAAAACCTGGTTTACCGCCAGAACGACGTGGTGTTGGTAGAAGAGGGAGCCAGATTCGCTATCGGTCTGCCGCCAGAGCGTTGCCATCTGTTCCGTGAGGATGGCACCGCATGTCGTCGGCTGCACAAAGAACCGGGCGTTTAAATCCCATAACAAAAGAAAGCAATGGTCTCAGGAGATAGAATGATGATTACTCTGCGCAAACTTCCACTGGCGATCGCCGTGACTGCGGGCATTTTGTCTGCGCACGCGGGCGCCGTAGATTTTAAAGGTTACGCCCGTTCGGGTATCGGCTGGACCGGTAGCGGCGGCGCGCAACAGTGTTTCCAGGCCACTGGTGCACAAAGTAAATATCGTCTCGGTAACGAATGTGAAACTTACGCCGAGCTGAAGCTGGGTCAGGAAGTGTGGAAAGAAGGCGACAAGAGCTTCTACTTCGACACTAACGTTGCCTACTCCGTAGCACAGCAGAACGACTGGGAAGCGACTGACCCAGCGTTCCGTGAAGCGAACGTGCAGGGTAAAAACCTGATCGAATGGCTGCCAGGTTCCACCATGTGGGCCGGTAAGCGCTTCTACCAGCGTCATGACGTTCACATGATCGACTTCTACTACTGGGATATCTCCGGCCCGGGTGCAGGTCTGGAAAACGTCGATCTCGGCTTCGGTAAACTCTCCATGGCGGTGACCCGCTCGACTGAAGCAGGCGGTTCTTCTACCTTCGCCAGCAACCAGGTTCGTGACTACACCACCGCCACCGCGAACGACGTGTTCGACGTGCGTTTGGCGCAGATGGAAATCAACCCAGGCGGTACGCTGGAACTGGGTGTTGACTACGGTCACACCAACGTAAACGACGATTACTACCTGCAGCCACAGGCTTCGAAAGATGGCTGGATGTTCACCGCTGAACACACCCAGAGCATGCTGAAAGGCTTTAACAAGTTCGTGGTTCAGTACGCCACTGACTCCATGACTTCTCAGGGTAAAGGCCTGTCTCAGGGCGCGGGCATCGGTCTTGGCAATGACGATACCGATGGCAAACTGTATGCCTACGGCATCAACAACAACGGCCACCTGCTGCGTATCCTCGACCACGGTGCAATCTCCCTGGGCGACAGCTGGGACCTGATGTACGTCGGTATGTACCAGGATATCAACTGGGATAACAACAACGGCACCAAGTGGTACACCGTGGGTGTTCGTCCAATGTACAAATGGACGCCAATCATGAGTACCTTACTGGAAGTGGGCTACGACAACGTCAAATCCCAGAACACCGGCGACACCAACAACCAGTACAAAATTACCCTGGCACAGCAATGGCAGGCGGGCGACAGCATCTGGTCCCGTCCGGCAATCCGTGTCTTCGCGACCTACGCCAAGTGGGATGAGAAATGGGGTTATGACACCGGTGGTAGCCCGATTTCTACCAGCGGCAACTTCAACTCTAACTTCGGTATGCAGACCGCTGGCCTGGGCCGCGGCGATAGCGACGAGTGGAGCTTCGGTGCCCAGATGGAAATCTGGTGGTAATTCGCAGTTAAGTTAACCCACTGTTATGCCACATAAAGAGGGGCGAAAGCCCCTCTGTTTTAGACTCAGCGCGCTATTGCCTGGCTACCGCTGAGCCCTGTCTTTGAGGTAATAAAAAATGAAAATGAAGAAAAGTTTTGTTGCCCTCTGCCTCTCCGCTGGCCTGCTGGCAAGCGTTCCGGCAGTCAGTTTTGCTGATGTGAATTTTGTGCCGCAGAACACTACCGCGGCGCCTGCTATCCCGGCTTCTGCGCTGCAGCAGTTGACCTGGACGCCGGTTGACCAATCGAAAACCCAAAACACGTCCCTTGCCACGGGTGGCCAGCAGCTGAATGTGCCGGGGATTTCCGGTCCGGTTGCGGCTTACAGCGTGCCAGCAAATATTGGTGAGCTGAATATCACCCTGACCAGCGAAGTGAACAAACAAACCAGCGTCTTTGCACCGAACGTGCTGATTCTGGATCAGAACATGACGCCATCGGCGTTCTTCCCAAGCAACTATTTTACCTATCAGGAACCCGGTGTGATGAGCGCCGATCGCCTGGAAGGGGTGATGCGCCTGACGCCAGCGCTGGGCCAGCAGAAAATTTATGTGCTGGTGTTCACCACGCCGCAGGATTTGCAGCAGACCACCAAACTGGTTGACCCGGCAAAAGCCTATGCCAAAGGCACCGGTAACGCCGTGCCGGATATTCCGGACCCGATTGCTCGCCACGTCACCGATGGCACGCTCAAACTGCAAGTGAAAACCTCGTCAGCCTCCAGCGTTCTGGTTGGCCCACTGTTCGGTTCTTCCGGCCCTGGTCCTGTCACCGTGGGTAACACGGCAGCACCGGTTTACAGTGCACCTGCGGCTGCCCCAGTAGCGGCGACGGCTATTGCAGCACCAGCGGCAGCCGCTTCTTCTGCTCCGGCAGCGAAGAGCGAACCGGTACTGAACGACACGGAAAGTTACTTCAACAACGCCATCAAACAGGCGGTGAAAGAAGGCAATATTGATAAGGCCCTCAAATTGTTGAACGAAGCCGAGCGCCTCGGTTCAACGTCTGCACGTTCCACCTTTATCAGCAGTGTAAAAGGCAAGGGGTAAACATCTCCCCACAATGCTGATGTTTAGGCCCTGGCCATTCGGTGCGTCCTCGCGGGCGCACCGTTTTTTCTGACGCAATGGCACGTGTTGCATCGCTGTTGCGCAGAAGATCGTATATTCATGTTTCTTCCTCCCGTTCGCCGTTTTCTACGATACAATGCCGATAAGTTTTGTATCGGAGAGTCAGGCATGTCACACCCTGCGCTGGCGCAACTGCGCGCGCTACGCTATTTCGCCACCCTTCCGGAACTCGACGCACAGCTTCGCGACTGGCTGCTGCTGGAAGATTCCATGACCAAACGTTTTGAACAGCAAGGCAAAAGCGTGACGGTAACGCTTATCCGCGAAGCGTTTGTCGGGCAGGATGAGGTGGCCGAGGAGTTGTCACTCCTGCCTGCGGAATCGCGCTACTGGCTGCGAGAAATCTTGCTCTGTGCTGACGGCGAACCCTGGCTTGTCGGGCGCACCGTCGTGCCGGAATCCACCCTGAGCGGCCCTGAGCTGCAATTACAGCAGCTGGGTAATACGCCGTTGGGGCGCTATCTGTTTACATCGTCGACGTTAACCCGCGATTTTATCGAGATTGGTAAGGATGCAGAGCTGTGGGGACGCCGTTCCCGTCTCCGGCTGAGTGGAAAACCGCTGCTGCTGACTGAGCTGTTTTTACCTGCATCACCGCTGTACTGAGAGGAAAAGAAGAATGGAGAGGAGTCTGACGCAGAATAAGCTGCTGGCTTATCACCGCCTGATGCGTACCGACAAACCGATTGGCGCGCTGCTGTTGCTGTGGCCAACGTTGTGGGCGCTGTGGGTTGCCACGCCCGGTGTGCCACCGCTGTGGATACTGGCGGTTTTTGTCGCAGGTGTCTGGCTGATGCGCGCGGCAGGGTGCGTGGTGAATGACTACGCCGATCGTAAATTCGATGGTCATGTGAAGCGCACTGCGCATCGCCCACTGCCAAGCGGCGATGTCAGCGAAAAAGAAGCGCGTGGGCTGTTTGTGGTGTTGGTTCTGCTTTCCTTCCTGCTGGTGTTGACGCTCAACAAAATGACCATCCTGCTTTCCGTCGCCGGGCTGGCGCTGGCGTGGGTCTATCCGTTTATGAAGCGCTACACCCATCTGCCGCAGGTGGTGTTAGGCGCGGCGTTTGGCTGGTCGATTCCGATGGCCTATGCCGCCGTCAGTGAAACACTGCCGCTGAGCTGCTGGCTGATGTTCCTCGCCAATATCTGCTGGGCGGTGGCGTATGACACGCAGTATGCGATGGTCGACCGTGACGATGACCTGAAGATTGGCGTGAAATCCACAGCGATCCTGTTCGGCAAACAAGACAAACTGATTATCGGCATTTTGCAGGTAGCGGTGCTGGCGCTGATGGCGGCAGTAGGCTGGATGAGCGGGCTGAACTGGGAGTTTTACTGGTCGATTTTTGTCGCCGGGGCACTGTTTGTTTATCAGCAGAAATTGATTAAAGACCGCGAGCGCGATGCCTGCTTTAAGGCGTTTATGAACAACAACTACGTTGGGCTGGTGCTGTTTATTGGCCTGGCGATGAGTTATTTGGTTTAACGCTAATCTGAGATGCCTGTCTGAGGATCTTGTAGGCCGGGTAAGGCGAAGCCGCCACCCGGCAATTCATATTGAAGGCATGTGCGGTCTGATGCCCTCTCCCCCGACCCCTCTCCCACGGGGCGAGGGGCGCAAACACTAAAAAAACCTCTCCGGGAGAGGTTTTTGCTGTTTACCTTGTGCGGTCTGATGCTCTCTCCCCCGACCCCTCTCCCACGTGGAGAGGGCGCAAAGACAAAAAAACCTTCCCGAAGGAAGGTTTTTGCAGTTTACCTAGTCCTGACTGGCGCTCTCAATCGTCAAACGCACATCGGAAGTGATCAGCTCCGCCAGCATCTGGTAAACCTTCATGGTTTCCGCCGGCTCGGCATCGCCGGAATCACTGATAAAGCCTTCGTCACGCAGCGTCAGCACCAGGGTGCTGAATACAGCTTTGTCGAAGAACTCTGGCGCGTTGATGCCGTGCAGAACGGAGAGACGCTGTGCCACGGTGCGGCTTTCTTTCTCCAGCGTACTGCGGTTGATTGACGGGTTCGCGCTCAGCAGCCAGAAGGTGATGGCGTAGCGTTGCAGCGTCTCGCGCGCACCGGCTGCCAATAATTGCAGCGTGCGGGAGTGAGACGGGTTAATGCTGACCGTGTCATTCTCAACCGTGACCAGCTCCTGACGCTGCATTTCTGCCAGCAACAGGTCGATAACGCCCGCCAGTTCGGCTTTTTCCCAGCGCAGGAACAGCTCGGCTTTCAGCATCGGATACAGCGTCTCGACGTGGCGAACCATCTCTTCGCGTGAGATTTTACGATGCTGAGTGACAATCGCGGCCAGCAAGGACGGGATCATCAGCATATGCGTGATGTTGTTGCGGTAGTAGGTCATCAGCACCGCCTGCTCGCGCGGCAGAATGATGATGTCACCGATGGTGTCTTTCTCCACTTCGAACTTATTCATCTGCAGCGCATGATCGATAAGTTCGCTGGCGCTGAGGGCAGGCACTGTCGAATCCTTCGAGTACGGCACGTTGCGCATCAGTTGCAGATAGCAGTCTAACTGCTGGGCGAGCTGTTCGCGGGTCAGAGAACGCTGACGAGAAGCCAACAGCGCGGTCACACACAGGTTCATGGCGTTAGCCGCGCCTGCGTTGTTGATGCGCACCATCAGGTCTTCGGCAATGTTATTCACCGTTGGTGTCAGCCATGCCGGGCGAATTGCTTCAATTGGGTCGATAGACTCGCGCCACTCTGGCACGTGCTGATTGAGGTAGGTCATCAGCGGCATCGGTTCGCCAAAGTTCACGTAGCCCTGGCCGAGATTACGCAGCTTGCTCAGGCCTTTCAGCATCTGAGGCAGGCTCTCTTTCTCTTTGGTCGCGCCTCGCAGTTCTTTCGCGTAGGTGCCCACTTCCATCACGTGCTCGTAGCCGATGTAAATTGGCACCAGCGTGATAGGACGTGTCCCGCCGCGCAGCATCGCCTGAATGGTCATCGACAGCGTGCCGGTTTTCGGGTCGAGCAGGCGACCAGTACGGGAACGGCCACCTTCCACGAAGTACTCAACGGAGTAACCACGGCTGAACAGTTCGCCGAGGTATTCGCGGAACACGGTGGAATAGAGCTTATTGCCCTTGAAGGTACGACGAATAAAGAACGCGCCGAGGCGGCGGAAAATCGGGCCAGCTGGCCAGAAGTTCAGGTTGATACCCGCGGCGATGTGCGGTGGCACCAGGCCTTGATGGTAGAGCACGTAAGAGAGCAGCAGATAGTCCATGTGACTGCGGTGGCAAGGCACATAGACAATCTCATGGCCGTCGTGGGCCAACTGGCGAACTCGCTCGGCGTTGTTAACGTTAATCCCCTGATAGAGGCGGTTCCAGGTAAAGCCCAGAACGCGGTCTGTCAGGCGGATCATCTCGTAAGAAAAGTTAGCCGCAATCTCTTCCATCAGCGCAATGGCGTTCTGCTGCGCTTTTTCGTGGGAGATTTTCTTGCTGCGCGCTTCATCTTCAACGGCGCGGGCAATCGCTTTGGACGCCAGCAGCTTGTTGAACAAATCCTGACGCGCAGGCAGGCGCGGGCCTACGGCCGCCAGACGCTGACGGGCGAAGTGCGTACGCGCCACACGAGCCAGCTTCTGCGCGATAATTTTGTCAGTGCCGTGTTCGGTCGCCATGCGGCGCAGTGACACGGACGGCGAGAAACGCACGAAGCTGTCGCGACCAAGCCAGGTGACGGCGAAGAACTTCTGGAAGCCGTTCATCATACGCAGTGGCGGGTTAACTTCGCCTTTTTCGCGCCCCGGAGAACGCCCAAACATCACCGAAACCGGCACCATCTGCACGTCGAGATCCGGGTTGCTGCGATGCAGGTCCAGATAGTTGTGGAACAGCTTGATGGATTCTTCTTTCGGCGTGTAATAAGTGAACGCGCGCGGCCCGCCGTGAATGAACACGTAACGCGGCAGCTCGGTTCCGTCGATCACCAGCGGCTCCAGCGGATCCGGGAGATCGTGCGCCAGACATTGGGCGCGTAACGTCAGCAGATCTGCCTTCGAGTTATAGGGCAGAACGTACATAATTGGGCGTGAGGTATCGAGTCCAAGTTCCTGGGCAGGATTTGCCGGAATGGACTTGCTTTTTACCAGCACGCTTAATGGTAAATTCAGTAATTTGTAGTAAATTCGTGGCCAGCCAGACATAAACGATGTAAAGCCTCTGGTTAATCATGCAAATGCGTCGCAAGGATAACAGAAAGTAAGCAGAATATCTGTTCTACCACTTACGGCGCGCAGTGACATTGACGCTAATAAATAAAAAGGTTCTTTTGATGGCCAATAATACCACCGGGTTAACCCGAATCATCAAGGCGACAGGCTACTCCTGGAAAGGGTTCCGCGCGGCGTGGAAGAACGAAGCCGCCTTCCGTCAGGAGGGTACCGCCGCCGTGATCGCCGTCATTATCGCCTGCTGGCTGGACGTGGATGCCATCACCCGCGTCCTGCTGATTGGCTCGGTGCTTCTGGTGATGATAGTGGAAATTCTCAACAGTGCGATTGAAGCAGTGGTCGACCGTATCGGGCCGGAGCATCACGAGCTGTCAGGGCGCGCGAAGGACATGGGTTCTGCCGCGGTCACGCTGGCTATCATTATCGCCGTCTTCACCTGGGCACTGCTGCTGTGGTCGCATTTTCGATAGACGCCACATAATTACGCAACCGTCTGGTTTTTTGTGCGTTTTGCGGTTCCAAAATCGCCATCAACTGTATATACTCACAGCATAACTGTATATACACCCAGGGGGCGGAATGAAAGCGTTAACGACCAGGCAGCAAGAGGTGTTTGATCTCATCAGGGATCACATCAGCCAGACGGGCATGCCACCGACGCGTGCGGAAATTGCACAGCGCCTGGGATTTAAGTCCCCTAATGCGGCTGAAGAGCACCTGAAAGCGCTGGCGCGTAAAGGCGTGCTTGAGATTGTCTCCGGGGCTTCTCGCGGCATTCGTCTTCTGGTTGAAGAAGAAGCGGGCATCCCACTGATTGGCCGCGTGGCTGCCGGTGAGCCGCTGCTGGCACAGCAACATATTGAAGGCCATTATCAGGTTGATCCAGGCATGTTCAAGCCAAGCGCAGATTTCCTGCTGCGCGTCAGCGGCATGTCGATGCGCGATATCGGTATTCTTGATGGCGACCTGCTGGCAGTGCATAAAACTCAGGATGTGCGTAACGGCCAGGTGGTTGTCGCGCGCATCGACGATGAAGTGACGGTCAAACGCCTGAAAAAACAGGGCAGCACCGTTGAGCTTCTGCCTGAAAACAGTGAATTCTCCCCGATCGTGGTCGACCTGCGCGAACAGAACTTCTCGATTGAAGGTCTGGCGGTTGGCGTGATCCGCAACGGCGAATGGCTATAATCATCCTTTAGCCTTCTGCTTCGTGTTTTGAGTGGCGCAATTCTGGCGCCACTTCGTTTTACCTTTCCACTCTGACAGGTTTTCCGATGTCGCTATTCACTGCTGCGGACAAGGCATTGTGGCGTCTTGCGCTGCCGATGATTTTCTCCAATATCACTGTCCCTTTACTGGGGCTGGTGGATACGGCGGTGATTGGGCATCTGGATAGTCCTGTGTATCTGGGCGGTGTCGCTGTGGGGTCTATGGCGACCAGCTTCCTCTTCATGTTGCTGCTTTTCCTGCGAATGAGCACCACCGGCCTGACGGCTCAGGCTTATGGCGCGAAAGATCCACAGCGGCTGGCGCGTGCTTTGGTACAACCGTTGTTGCTGGCGTTGGGCGCAGGGATAGCCATTGTCCTGCTTCGTACGCCGCTTATCGAGTTGGCGCTGCATATTGTCGGCGGCAGTGATGCGGTGCTGGAACAGGCAAGGCGCTTCCTTGAGATCCGCTGGCTCAGCGCGCCGGCTTCTCTGGCAAACCTGGTCTTACTGGGCTGGCTGCTTGGTGTGCAGTATGCTCGCGCACCGGTCATTTTGCTGGTGGTGGGGAATGTGCTGAACATCGCGCTCGATTTGTGGCTGGTGATGGGTCTGCACATGAACGTGCAAGGCGCGGCACTGGCAACCGCATGTTCGGAATATGTCACTTTCTTCATTGGCTTGCTGATGGTTCGGCGGGTCCTGCATCTGCGAGGCATTTCATTAGCGCTGTTGAAAGAGGCCTGGCGCGGCAATGTTCGTCGTCTGTTGGCACTCAACCGGGACATCATGCTGCGTTCGCTGCTACTGCAACTCTGCTTTGGCGCTCTGACTGTGTTTGGCGCGCGTTTGGGTAGCGACATTGTCGCGGTCAACGCCGTGTTGATGACCATGCTGACGTTCACCGCCTACGCGCTGGATGGTTTTGCTTATGCGGTTGAAGCCCATTCCGGGCAAGCATATGGCGCGAGAGATGACAGCCAACTGCTGCACGTCTGGAAAGCGGCGTGCCGACAATCCGGCTTAGTGGCACTGGCATTTGCCATGATTTATGCCGTCGGCGGGGAGCACATTGTGGCGATGCTGACCTCACTGCCACAGCTGCGTGAGCTGGCCGATCGCTATGTTATCTGGCAGGTGATTCTGCCGGTGATTGGCGTCTGGTGTTATTTGCTGGATGGCATGTTTATCGGTGCGACACGAGGGGCTGAAATGCGTAACAGCATGGCTGTCGCCGCCGCTGGCTTTGCTCTGACACTGTTAACCGTGCCGCTGTTTGGCAACCACGGATTGTGGCTGTCACTCGCGGTGTTTCTTGCGCTGCGCGGGCTCTCTCTGGCCTGGATTTGGCGACGTCACTGGCAACACGGAACCTGGTTTTCGTAGGGGGTTCGTTTCCCGCTATGGTTAAAGATTCTGAATAATTCCTGAAAGCCAATATCCTTACCTATACTCATTATCACGTCCAGCAGAAAACGATGCTTACAGGACGACGTTACTTCACTCTGCTTCACCGAACGATGAGGAAAGGATCATGAATAAAGACGAAGTCGGCGGTAACTGGAAACAGCTCAAAGGTAAAGTGAAAGAGAAATGGGGTAAGCTCACCGATGATGACTTTACCGTTATCGAAGGTAAGCGCGATCAGCTGGTAGGTAAAATCCAGGAGCGTTACGGATACGCGAAGGACCAGGCTGAGAAAGAGGTTAAAGACTGGGAAACCCGCAACGATTATCGCTGGTAACCCACTGCTCTACCCGTAGGTACAAGGAAGTACAACCCTCAGGGCGGCTTAGGCCGCCCGCTACTGTTCAGACAAAGAAAGGAAAAAGCGTGGTTTTTCCTTTCTTTGTGGAAAGCGGCCGAAAATCAATAAACCGATTTTCCTTAGTTTTATTCGGCTGCCTATGACAGCTCTCAATCGTATTAGGGTCTGTTATCTGTCTGTGGGCGGCTTAGGCCGCCCGCTACTATTTCTGGCCCGGCTTTCTTTTGATTTGAATGGTATGGTCGTGCCCGCAGCAATCCTGTGTTGCACAGGCTTCCACTTCAACACACTCCGCACACAAACCATGGGCTTCAAGCACATTATGGCGCAGCGCAAATCCCATCCTCGCAGCCAGCTTATGCATGATGTCTTCCAAGCCATCGGCAACTTCTTCTTTTACCACCCCACAACGGTCACAAATAAACATCGCAGAACTGTGTGAAGGGTGATCAATCAGATGACACAACACATAGCTGTTGGTGGATTCAACCTTGTGGACAAAACCCTGTTCGAGTAAAAACTCCAGTGCCCGATAAACGGTCGGTGGTTTCGCCTGTGGCTCACTGACTTTCAGCAGATCGAGTAAATCATAAGCGCTGATTGCGCCCTGTTGAAGCGTCATCAGGCGCAGCACTTCCAGACGCTGCGGGGTCAGACGCACGCCGCGCTGAGCGCAAAGCCTTTCGGCATGCGTGAGCATATCCTGGGGAGTGGTCTTGTCCATCGGCGTCCTCGAATCAGCTAAAAAGTAAACCGCTACTTTATCATGTTATGGCACAAACGCCGATAACCTGCCGGGTGTGTGCTATACATGACGCAAGACAACAGGGAAAAAATCCCGGGGGAAAGATGAAACGACCCGACTGCATTCGACACTGGCGTGACCTGGAAGAGCCAGATAACTCAACCTATCCCGACAGCCCTGAGCTGTTTGCCATCGGTGCGCCCCTGGCGCGTAAGCTTGGGCTGCGTCATTTAGGCATTCACCACGAACGCCTTCCGCCGGGTAGACGCACGTCTTACCCGCATGCCGAAAGCGATGAAGAAGAGTTTATTTATGTGCTTGAGGGCAACCCGCAGGCATGGATAAACGGCTATCTCTGGCAACTGGAACCGGGCGACAGCGTTGGCTTTCCTGCCGGGACGGGCGTCTGCCACACTTTTATCAATAATACTGAGGAAGAGGTGTGTCTGCTGGTCGTTGGCGAAGCCAATAAAAAGCACAATCGCATCTACTATCCGCTGAATCAGGAGTATGCCGCGACCCGCCAGGACCGCTGGGTCGACCATCCGCCGCAGTTTTTTGGCCCGCATGACGGTAAACCCTCGCGAAAATAACAATCTCATCTATAAATATTGAGGGGCGTCACATATTCCTACGATAACACGACGCCCCTTAACGCAAATCGCCCTAACAGGCTGCTTTTTACATCGTTATTCACAGCAATAGTTCGCCCCTTTTCAGCCGATAACTGAACAGGGATAAACGTTCACCTGCAAATAACGAGTCTATCGTGAAAAAAAATATCAAATATTCTGTGGTGTCTGCGGCAGTTTCGCTTTTTATGGCAAATCAGGCGGGGGCTGCGAATACGTGGTCTGAAGCAAGAAGTGATGCGATGGGGGGAACCGGGGTTGCGTCAGCCAGTTATGGCAGCGCAGTGTTGATTAACCCGGCGCTATTGGCAAAATCCAAACCTGACGATGATGTCTCTGTCGTTATTCCGTCGGTTGGCGGGCAGATTACCGACAAAGACAACCTTCGCGATCAAATTGACGATATCAGCAACGATATCGACCACTACAAGAGCGTGCTGGATAACATCACGCCGACGGATATTCTGATCAATCCCGGCGACACGTTAAATCAGTTCCAAAGCGCCGCAGGCGATTTAGCCGGGCAACTGGAAGATTTACGCGGCAAAACTGCGCGTGCGAATGCCGGTGCTGGTATTGCCGTCAGCGTGCCGACCTCCGCCGTTTCACTGGCGTTTGTCACCAAGGCCTATGCGCATGCCCGTGTCAGTTCCAGTATCGATCAGAGCGATATCGACTATCTGCGTAATATTCAGAATTCCGATCCTTTTGCTGCATCACAGGCGGCTAACGCGCTGATTAACGGCAGCGATTCGCTGACCAATAATCTCAATTCCACCGCATCCGGTAAGGCCGCCATTGTTTCCGATTACGGCATCGCAATCGCCCGTAAATTTGATATCGGCGGCGTGCCGGTTTCCTTTGGGGTCACGCCGAAACTGCAGCAAACCTGGCTCTATAACTACACGACGTCCATTGATGATTATCACAGTGATGACTGGAAGAAGAGCAAATATCGCAATGACGATACTGGCTTTAACGTGGATGCAGGGATTGCAGCAGACTTTGGCGAAAACTGGACAGTGGGTTTAAGCGGACAAAACCTGATGTCGCGTGATATCGACACCAAAGATGTTCGTATCACCAACAATTCAACCGGCGTGACCACCAACTACAAAGACACCTACCAAATTCGCCCACTGGTGACAGCCGGCGTGGCGTGGCACACCGACCTGGTGACGCTGAGTGCGGACGGCGACCTGACGGAAACCAAAGGATTTAAGAGCGAAGATAATTCCCAGTACGTTGGCGTCGGGGCAGAAGTGACGCCGCTGAGTTGGCTTGCGGTGCGTGCGGGTTATCGCGCAGACGTGAAAGGCAATGACAGCAACGTCTTCACCGCAGGTGTTGGTTTCGCGCCGCTGAACACAGTTCACGTCGATCTGATGGGGCTGTACGGCGAAGATCAAACCTGGGGCGCGGGTGTGCAACTGGGTCTGACCTTCTGATGTGTTGCCGGGCGGCACGTGTGCTTGCCCGGCCTACATGAACTTTCGCACTGCTTACCTGGCCCGCTCTGCCTTTGTAGGCTCGTGCCAGCGTAGCGCCGCCGGGCAATTCCTCTGCGCTTCCTTTGTGCTATAGTAGCGCCCCCTTTTAACCGGACGCTCAAACTTTCACCATGCTGCCAGAAACACAATCCCCCGCTTTTCCTGCATACCGCTTCTCCATCGCACCGATGCTCGACTGGACGGACAGGCATTGTCGTTACTTCCTGCGCCTGCTTTCGCGTCACACGCTGCTGTACACCGAAATGGTGACCACCGGGGCGATTATTCATGGCAAAGGCGATTATCTGGCGTACAGCAAGGAAGAGCATCCGTTGGCTTTACAGCTCGGCGGGAGCGATCCGGCGGCGTTAGCCCATTGTGCGAAGCTGGCTGAAGAGCGCGGGTATGATGAAATCAACCTGAATGTTGGCTGCCCGTCAGACCGTGTGCAAAACGGCATGTTCGGTGCTTGCCTGATGGGCAATGCACAACTGGTGGCAGACTGCGTGAAAGCGATGCGCGACGTGGTCTCCATTCCGGTCACCGTCAAAACGCGTATTGGCATTGACGATCAGGACAGCTACGAATTCCTCTGCGATTTCATCAATACCGTTTCCGGCAACGGCGAATGTGAGATGTTTATCATCCACGCGCGCAAAGCCTGGCTTTCTGGCCTGAGCCCGAAAGAAAACCGCGAAATTCCGCCACTCGACTACCCGCGTGTTTATCAGCTCAAGCGTGATTTCCCGCATCTGACGATGTCCATCAACGGCGGCATTAAGTCTTTGGCCGAAGCCAAAGAGCACCTGCAGCACATGGATGGCGTGATGGTCGGGCGCGAGGCGTATCAAAACCCTGGCATTCTGGCGACCGTTGACCGTGAAATCTTTGGCGTTGAAGGCGCGGATGTTGATCCTGTCGCCGTCGTCCGCGCGATGTATCCGTACATTGAGCGCGAGCTGAGTCGTGGCACCTATCTGGGCCACGTCACGCGTCATATGTTGGGCCTGTTCCAGGGGATTCCGGGCGCGCGCCAGTGGCGTCGCTACCTCAGTGAAAACGCTCACAAAGCGGGTGCCGATATCGACGTGCTGGAGCAAGCACTGCAGTTAGTGGCGAATAAGCGTTAAATACTCGCTAATAGTTAGTCAAATTGACCACGCCTCGCAACAGCTTGCGGGGCGTTTTTGTTTTAATTCAATAAGTTAGTTTTGGCATGTTTTTTGTATTGGTTAACCCAGTTGCGTTATCTTGAGGGACATAGCCATGTTTGAACTGTTATTTATCATTGGATTTTTCGTCATGCTGCTGGTGACTGGCGTGTCTGTGCTGGGCATTCTGGCGGCGATTGTGGTGGCTACCGTGCTGATGTTCTTCGGTGGCCTGATAGCGCTGATGATCAAATTGCTGCCGTGGCTGCTGCTGGCGGTCGCCGTGGTGTGGATCATCAGGGCGGTGAAAGCGCCAAAAGTGCCGCAGTATCGCCGCGACGATCGGTGGCGTTATTAAGGGTTTGCGGAGTTCGTCACAACCTGGAAAGGCCAGCATAGGCAGCGCGTCATAACTCTGTCATGCTTACCAGACTAACGAATTCATCGCGCTGTACCCTACATACAGCGAACGATAAAAAAACAGGGCTTCCTTCGGGAAGCCCTAATAATTTGTACCGATCCGCACTCTTAAGGGATCAGCAAGCTAGACCCTTCTGTCGCCCGGCTCTCCAGAATCTGATGCGCTCGCTGCGCATCCTTCAACGGATATTTCTGCGCATCGGCCACATCCACTTTGATAACGCCGCTGGCTATCAGCGAAAACAGTTCATTGCTTGCTTCGGCCAGTTCTTCCCGGTTAGTGATGTAACCCTGAAGAGAAGGGCGGGTCACGAACAGTGACCCTTTCTGGTTCAGGATCCCCAGATTCACGCCCGTCACCGCGCCAGACGAATTGCCAAAACTTACCATCAGGCCACGGCGCTGCAAGCAATCGAGCGAGGCTTCCCAGGTGTCTTTGCCGACCGAGTCATACACCACCCGCAGCTTTTTACCGTTGGTTATCTCTTTCACTCGCTCAACCAGATTTTCTTCCCGGTAATTAATGATCTGCCAGGCTCCGGCCTGTAACGCGCGTTGTGCCTTCTGTGCTGAGCCAACAGTCCCAATCAGCTGTGCGCCCAAAGCTTTCGCCCACTGGCAGGCGATAAGCCCCACACCCCCGGCCGCTGCATGAAACAGGAACGGTTCATTCGGTTTGATTTCATGCGTTTTGCGCAGCAGATAGAACACCGTCAGCCCTTTCAGGAAAGAAGCCGCGGCTTGTTCATAAGAGATTGCTGAGGGGAGGATAGCGGCTTTATCAGCGGGCACGTTGTGCACAGTACTGTAAGCCCCAAGAGCCGATTGTGCGTAGACCACGCGGTCGCCCGCTTTGATGTGTTTTACGCCGCTGCCGACTTTACTGACCACCCCTGCCGCTTCGGTACCAAGACCGCTCGGTAGCGCGGGCGGTGGGTAAAGGCCGCTGCGAATGTAAGTATCTATATAGTTGATTCCGATGGCTTTGTTTTCCACCTGAATCTCGTTCTCTTTGGGGTCGGTTGGGGTAAATTCTGCGGGCTTAAGTACCTCAGGCCCACCGTGCTGATGAAACTCAATTCGCGTTGCCATGCTATCCTCCAGATATCGTTTAGGAGCATCAGATATGATAATCTTACGGCCCACTCTTTAACCCGGTAACTCCATTCACTATGGCAGGAAATAAACCCTTCAACAAACAACAGACTGAACCCCGCGAGCGCGATCCACAGGTCGCAGGGTTGAAAGTACCGCCGCACTCGATTGAAGCGGAACAGTCGGTGTTGGGCGGTTTAATGCTGGATAACCAGCGCTGGGACGACGTTGCCGAACGCGTCGTAGCGGAAGATTTTTACACCCGTCCGCATCGCCATATTTTCACCGAAATGGCGAAGTTGCAGGAAACCGGCAGCCCGATTGACCTGATTACGCTCGCGGAATCGCTGGAGCGGGAAGGGCAACTGGACAGCGTCGGCGGGTTTGCCTATCTGGCAGAACTGTCTAAAAACACGCCAAGTGCGGCGAACATCAGCGCTTATGCAGACATCGTGCGTGAACGTGCCGTTGTTCGTGAGATGATCTCTGTGGCGAATGAAATCGCCGAAGCCGGTTTTGACCCACAAGGGCGCACCAGTGAAGACTTGTTGGATCTCGCTGAGTCCCGTGTTTTCAAAATCGCGGAAAGCCGCTCCAATAAAGACGAAGGCCCGAAAAATATCGCCGATGTGCTGGATGCCACCGTTGCGCGTATCGAACAGCTGTTTCAGCAACCGCACGATGGTGTCACTGGGGTCAACACGGGCTATGACGATCTGAATAAAAAGACTGCCGGTTTGCAGCCGTCGGACCTGATCATCGTCGCGGCTCGTCCGTCGATGGGTAAAACCACGTTTGCAATGAACCTCGTCGAAAATGCGGCGATGTTGCAGGATAAGCCCGTGCTTATCTTCAGTCTCGAGATGCCCTCCGAACAGATTATGATGCGTTCTCTTGCCTCATTGTCGCGCGTCGACCAGACCCGTATTCGTACTGGTCAGCTTGACGATGAAGACTGGGCACGTATCTCCGGCACCATGGGCATCTTGCTCGAAAAACGAAACATCTACATTGATGACTCTTCCGGCCTGACGCCGACAGAAGTGCGTTCCCGCGCGCGCCGTATTGCCCGAGAACACGGCGGCATCGGGCTTATCATGATCGACTACCTGCAATTAATGCGTGTGCCGTCGCTGTCAGACAACCGTACCCTTGAAATTGCTGAAATTTCTCGCTCCCTCAAGGCGTTGGCGAAAGAGCTGCATGTACCGGTGGTGGCGCTGTCGCAGCTTAACCGCTCTCTGGAACAGCGTGCGGATAAACGCCCGGTGAACTCGGATCTGCGTGAATCCGGCTCCATCGAGCAGGATGCCGACTTGATCATGTTTATCTATCGTGACGAGGTTTATCACGAAAACAGCGATCTGAAGGGGATTGCCGAGATTATCCTGGGTAAACAGCGTAACGGCCCCATCGGCACAGTACGTCTGACTTTTAACGGACAATGGTCGCGTTTCGATAACTACGCAGGCCCACAATACGACGACGAATAAATCCTCGGCTGAGGATCTTCATTTTTAAGGCAAGGAATTCAAATGCAAGCGGCAACTGTAGTCATTAACCGCCGCGCTCTGCGACACAATCTGCAACGCCTGCGTGAACTGGCGCCCGCCAGTAAGCTCGTTGCGGTCGTGAAAGCGAACGCCTACGGACACGGTCTTCTGGAGACTGCGCGAACGCTCCCCGACGCCGATGCTTTTGGCGTCGCCCGCCTGGAAGAGGCTGTGCGCCTGCGAGAAGGCGGCATTCGCCAGCCTGTGCTCCTGCTGGAAGGTTTTTTCAATGCCAGCGATCTGCCACTGATTTCCGCTCAGGGTTTTCAAACGGCTGTCCACAATCCTGAACAGCTTGAAGCGCTGGAGCAGGCTGATTTGCCTGAACCTATCACGGTCTGGATGAAACTCGACACCGGCATGCACCGTCTGGGCGTTCGACCGGAAGAGGCCACGGCGTTTTATCAGCGCCTGAGTCAGTGCAAAAATGTACGCCAGCCGGTGAACGTGGTCAGCCATTTTGCGCGTGCAGATGAGCCTGAGTGTGGCGCGACCGAACAGCAGCTCGACATTTTCACCACCTTTACCGAAGACAAGCTGGGCCAGCGTTCCATTGCCGCTTCCGGCGGTATTCTGCTGTTCCCGCAGTCGCATTTCGACTGGGTTCGTCCGGGCATCATTCTCTACGGCGTATCGCCGCTGGAAGGCAAGCCGTGGGGCGAGGATTTTGGCTTCAAACCAGTGATGTCTCTGACTTCCAGCCTGATCGCAGTACGCGAACATAAAGCAGGTGAACCCGTCGGTTATGGTGGAACCTGGACCAGTGAACGCGATACGCGTCTCGGCGTAGTGGCGATGGGCTATGGCGACGGATATCCACGCGCGGCACCAACAGGCACGCCAGTGCTGGTCAACGGACGTGAAGTGCCGATTGTTGGCCGTGTGGCGATGGACATGATTTGCGTCGATCTGGGGCCAGAAGCACAAGAGAAAGCAGGTGATAGCGTCGTGCTATGGGGCGAAGGCCTGCCGGTTGAACGTATCGCTGAAATCACGAAAGTAAGTGCTTACGAACTTATCACGCGCCTGACATCACGGGTGGCGATGCAGTATCTGGACAAGTAACGTTCTTCGCCCGGCGGCGCTACGCTGGCCGGGCTCATATCTCTTTTGACGAATGATTGTTTGTAAGCCTGTTGTGCGCAGCGATACCAGGCCTTTCCGTGTTCCAGGCGTTAACATCCTCTCGATCTTCCCCTGCATCCGGTTTATTGTGGTGATTCCTGCCCTGTGTAACCCTGGAGAATCATCGCGTGTTTCAGAAAGTTGACGCCTACGCTGGCGATCCCATCCTCTCGCTGATGGAAAAATTTAAAGAAGACTCCCGTAGTGACAAAGTGAACCTCAGCATCGGTCTTTATTACAATGAAGACGGTATCATTCCGCAATTACAGGCGGTTGCTGAAGCGGAAGCGCGTCTGAATGCTGCGCCGCACGGGGCTTCTGTTTATTTGCCGATGGAAGGTCTGAACACTTACCGCAACGGTATCGCACCTTTATTGTTTGGTGCCGATCACCCGGTGCTGGCGCAAAATCGCGTGGCGACCATCCAGACGCTGGGCGGTTCCGGTGCGCTGAAAGTAGGGGCTGATTTCCTCAAACGTTATTTCCCAGGTTCAAAAGTGTGGGTCAGTGACCCAACCTGGGAAAACCACATCGCCATATTTGAAGGGGCTGGCTTCGAAGTAAGTACTTACCCATGGTTTGATGAAAACACCAACGGTGTGCGTTTCGAAGCGCTGCTGGAAAAGCTCAATAGCCTGCCAGAAAAAGATATTGTTCTGCTGCATCCTTGCTGCCACAACCCGACCGGTGCGGATCTCACCGATGCCCAGTGGGATGCGGTGACGGAAGTCCTGAAAGCACGCAACCTTATCCCGTTCCTCGACATCGCCTATCAGGGCTTTGGCGCAGGCATGGAAGAAGATGCGTACGCCATTCGCACCATTGCCAGCGCAGGCTTGCCCGTGCTGGTCAGCAATTCGTTCTCCAAAATTTTCTCTCTGTATGGCGAGCGCGTGGGCGGCCTTTCTGTCGTGTGTGAAGACAGCGAAGTGGCCAGCCGCGTGCTTGGCCAGCTGAAAGCCACAGTGCGCCGTAACTACTCCAGTCCGCCGAATTTTGGCGCACAGGTGGTGTCGACTGTGCTCAACAATGCTGACCTGAAAGCCTCCTGGCTGGCGGAAGTAGAAGCCATGCGTACCCGTATTCTGGCGATGCGTCAGGAACTGGTGACAGTGCTGAAGCAGGCGATGCCGGAGGGGAATTTTGATTACCTGCTGAAGCAGCGCGGCATGTTCAGCTACACCGGGCTGAGCGCTGCTCAGGTCGATCGTCTGCGTGAAGAGTTTGGCGTCTACCTGATTTCCAGCGGACGTATGTGCGTGGCGGGTCTCAACTCGCGTAACGTTCAGCGTGTTGCCCAGGCGTTCTCTGCTGTAATGTAAGTGCTCACTTACGCTGGCTTTTGCGTTAAGGCAAGGCCAGCGTGTTTAAAGTCCTGGCAACAGTAAGGGTTTGTGATCATCACCCTTTTCTATGACATTAATCGTCAATATTCCTTCCCTTCATGTGTTCGCGCGGTTAAGGTCAACCTGACTGCTGGGCAGTCATCCTCTTCGAAAAAATAAAAACTGGCTCATTCAGGGATAAAAATGCGCAAAATTAGCCTGGCGCTTAGCGCCGTTTGTTTGCTGTTTACCTTAAACAGCGCTGTTGTCGATGCCCACGCTTCCTCGCCATCTCCGCTGTACGTGGGGACAAATGTCGCGAAGCTCGCCGAACAAGCGCCCATTCATTGGGTTTCTGTGGCGCAAATAGAAAACAGCCTGTTAGGTCGCCCGCCGATGGCCGTAGGATTCGATATTGATGACACCGTGCTGTTCTCAAGCCCCGGTTTCTGGCGCGGTAAAAAAACGTATTCACCAGAAAGTGAAGCCTATCTGAAGAACCCGGAGTTCTGGGAAAAAATGAACAACGGCTGGGACGAATTCAGCATCCCGAAAGAAGTGGCTCGCTCACTGATTGCGATGCACGTGAAGCGTGGCGACAGCATCTACTTTGTGACTGGCCGTAGCCAGACCAAAACCGAAACCGTAACGAAAACCCTGCAAGACGATTTCTTGATCCCTGCGGCCAACATGAACCCTGTGATTTTCGCCGGGGATGAGCCGGGTCAAAACACCAAAACGCAGTGGTTGCAGAGCAAGAACATCAAGCTGTTTTACGGTGACTCAGATAACGATATCACCGCTGCCCATGACGTTGGAGCCCGTGGCATCCGTGTTTTACGCGCTTCAAACTCGACCTACAAACCGTTGCCAAATGCCGGTGCGTACGGCGAAGAAGTTATCGTTAATTCCGAATATTGATCGCAGAAAACGGCAGACGTCAGGTGTGCCGTTTTTTTAATCAGTTTCGTTTCCCCTTTCCCCCGACTTGCTGCACACTTAGTCAGAAGATCTTCATGGCAGAACGCGGCATCGTGCCGCTGGGCTACAAGGGGAATAACGATGACCATTTCGGAGTTACTGCAATATTGCATGAGCAAGCCCGGTGCGGAACAGAGCGTTCACAGCGACTGGAAAGCCACGCAGATTAAAGTCTCAGACGTGTTGTTTGCGATGGTGAAAGAGGTGGAAGGTCGCCCGGCGACGTCACTGAAAACCAGCCCTGAACTGGCAGACTTGCTGCGCCAACAGCACGGCGATGTCCGGCCAAGCCAGCATTTGAATAAAGCACACTGGAGCACCGTTTATCTCGACGGAACGCTGCCGGATTCGCAGATTTACTACCTGGTGGATGCCTCTTATCAGCAGGCGATGGGGCTGCTGCCGGAAGCGGTCCGACAGCAGCTTTCAGACTGATTACAGCATAGGTTTGAGGAAGCGTGCCGTGTGCGAGGCTTCGCACTCTGCCACGGTTTCTGGCGTGCCTGAAACCAGGATTTCCCCGCCGCCGCTACCGCCTTCCGGACCGAGGTCAACAATCCAGTCTGCGGTTTTAATCACGTCGAGGTTGTGCTCAATCACCACAATGGTGTTGCCCTGATCACGCAGCTGATGCAGGACGTCGAGCAGTTGCTGAATATCCGCAAAGTGCAGACCGGTGGTCGGCTCATCAAGGATATAGAGCGTCTGGCCCGTACCGCGTTTTGACAGCTCACGCGCCAGTTTCACGCGCTGGGCCTCACCACCGGACAATGTTGTTGCGGATTGCCCAAGGCGAATGTAAGTCAGGCCGACATCCATCAACGTTTGCAGCTTACGCGCCAGCGCTGGTACGGCATCAAAGAACTCGCGTGCTTCTTCAATCGTCATATCCAGCACTTCGTGGATGGCCTTGCCTTTGTACTTAATCTCCAGCGTTTCGCGGTTATAGCGTTTGCCTTTGCACTGGTCGCACGGCACATAGATATCCGGCAGGAAGTGCATCTCAACCTTGATAACACCATCGCCCTGACAGGCTTCGCAACGCCCACCGCGCACGTTAAAGCTGAAGCGGCCCGGCGTATACCCGCGAGCACGGGATTCCGGCACGCCAGCAAACAGCTCGCGAACAGGCGTGAAAATGCCCGTATAGGTTGCCGGATTAGAGCGGGGTGTACGGCCGATTGGGCTCTGGTCGATGTCGATAACTTTGTCGAAATGCTCAAGACCCGAGACATCACGGTACGGCGCAGGTTCAGCGATAGTCGCGCCGTTGAGTGCGCGCTGTGCTATCGGGAACAGCGTGTCGTTAATCAGCGTAGACTTCCCGGAGCCGGACACGCCGGTCACGCAGGTGAACAGCCCAACCGGCACGGTCAGCGTGACGTCTTTCAGGTTGTTGCCACGTGCGCCGGTCAGCTTGAGGACTTTTTCCGGATTGGCCGGAACGCGCTGTTTCGGCACTTCGATTTTACGCTTGCCGCTCATGTACTGGCCGGTCAACGATTCAGGCACCGCCATAATGGCTTCTAACGGGCCTTCCGCAACCACTTCACCGCCGTGAACGCCCGCGCCAGGGCCGATGTCGATAACATGATCTGCGGCGCGAATCGCATCTTCATCGTGCTCAACCACAATCACCGTGTTGCCGAGATTACGCAGATGGATAAGCGTGCCGAGCAAACGCTCGTTATCGCGCTGATGCAGGCCGATGGACGGCTCATCCAGCACGTACATCACCCCGACCAGGCCCGCGCCAATCTGGCTTGCCAGACGGATACGCTGCGCTTCGCCGCCGGAGAGGGTTTCTGCGGAACGGGAAAGTGTCAGGTAGTTAAGGCCTACGTTGACGAGGAACTTCAGGCGATCCCCAATCTCTTTCAGCACTTTTTCGGCAATTTTTGCACGCTGCCCGGAAAGCTTCATGTTGTTGAAGAAATCCATGGCGTGACCGATGCTCATGTCTGAAATAGTCGGCAGCGCGGTGTTTTCCACAAACACGTGGCGCGCTTCGCGGTTCAGACGTGTGCCGTCACAGCTGGTACACGGGCGATTGCTGATGAATTTCGCCAGTTCCTCGCGCACCGCATTGGACTCAGTCTCTTTATAGCGACGCTCCATATTATGCAGCACGCCTTCAAACGGATGGCGGCGTACCGAGGTGTCGCCACGGTCATTGATGTATTTGAATTCAATGGTTTCTTTACCTGAACCGTACAACACGACTTTTTGCACGTGCGCGCTCAGGCTGCCCCACGGGGCTTCCACATCAAATTCATAATGTTCCGCCAGTGAGCGAAGCATCTGGAAATAATAGAAATTACGGCGATCCCAGCCGCGGATGGCACCGCCTGAAAGGGACAGCTCAGGGTTCTGAATGATGCGATCCGGATCGAAATATTGCTGCACGCCCAGGCCATCGCAGGTTGGGCAAGCCCCCGCCGGGTTGTTGAACGAGAACAGACGCGGTTCCAGTTCACGCATGCTATAGCCGCAAATCGGGCAGGCAAAGTTGGCCGAGAACAGCAGTTCTTCGGCTTTCGGATCGTCCATGTCGGCGACGACAGCGGTACCGCCGGAGAGCTCCAGTGCGGTTTCGAAAGATTCTGCCAGGCGCTGGGTGAGATCGTCTCGCACCTTAAAGCGGTCAATCACCACTTCAATGGTGTGCTTCTTCTGCAGTTCCAGTTTCGGGGGATCGGAAAGGTCACAGACTTCACCATCAATACGTGCGCGGATATACCCCTGACTAGCCAGGTTTTCCAGCGTTTTGGTGTGCTCGCCTTTACGCTCTTTGATAACCGGGGCCAACAGCATCAGGCGCTTGCCTTCCGGCTGCGACAGGACGTTATCCACCATCTGGCTGACGGTTTGCGCGGCCAGCGGGACATCGTGGTCAGGGCAGCGCGGCTCGCCCACGCGGGCATACAGCAGACGCAGGTAATCGTGAATTTCAGTGATGGTCCCCACGGTAGAACGCGGGTTATGCGACGTTGATTTTTGCTCAATTGAAATGGCGGGTGACAGCCCTTCAATGTGGTCAACGTCCGGTTTTTCCATCAGCGACAGGAACTGACGCGCATAGGCGGACAGCGATTCCACATAGCGCCGCTGCCCTTCGGCATACAGCGTATCGAACGCCAGCGAAGATTTACCTGACCCCGAAAGCCCGGTCACGACAATTAATTTGTCGCGAGGGATGACGAGGTTGATGTTTTTGAGGTTGTGGGTGCGGGCGCCCCGAACTTCGATCTTATCCATTCACCTTTCCCGGTAGAGACTCGGAATGCCTGGTTTGCTTGAAGGACAAACGGCAGAAACGGCTAATTATGACACAGTTTAACCTGAATGAATATACAGTACTGGAATCCAGCTTCAGGGTTTCGCTGCAACAAAGTCTGTCCATCAATGAAACCTGGAATCAGACTCGCAAACTATCAAACGGGCACTTTGTAATGCTACAATCCCCGGCTTAAACTATTTAGATATTCTTTTCAGGAGACACAGTCATGGCCAGCAGAGGCGTAAACAAGGTGATTCTCGTCGGTAATCTGGGCCAGGACCCGGAAGTACGCTACATGCCGAGTGGTGGTGCAGTTGCCAACATTACGCTGGCTACTTCTGAATCCTGGCGCGATAAAGCGACCGGTGAAATGAAAGAGCAGACTGAATGGCACCGTGTTGTGCTGTTTGGCAAACTGGCGGAAGTGGCCGGTGAATATCTGCGTAAAGGCTCTCAGGTCTACATCGAAGGCCAGCTGCGTACCCGCAAATGGACTGACCAGGCCGGTGCTGAAAAATACACCACTGAAGTCGTGGTTAACGTCGGCGGCACCATGCAGATGCTCGGCGGCCGTCAGGGCGGCGGTGCACCAGCAGCCGGTGGCCAGCAGCAGGGCGGAAGCTGGGGCCAGCCACAGCAGCCGCAAGGCGGCAACCAGTTCAGCGGCGGCGCGCAGGCTCGTCCGCAGCAGT
This sequence comes from Scandinavium sp. NPDC088450, assembly GCF_044900545.1. Taxonomy (NCBI): domain Bacteria; kingdom Pseudomonadati; phylum Pseudomonadota; class Gammaproteobacteria; order Enterobacterales; family Enterobacteriaceae; genus Scandinavium; species Scandinavium sp. NPDC088450. The sequence continues at coordinate 58,119 of NZ_JBJDNI010000021.1, forward strand.
CTTCTGCTCCGGCTCCGTCCAACGAACCGCCAATGGACTTCGACGACGATATCCCGTTCTGATTTAACCCTTCAGACGCGATCCGTTGATGAACAAAAGCCTCGTTTACGAGGCTTTTGCTTTTATAGCCGCAGGTGGCGCAGCGGGCGGGAGTTTCGTGGCCAGTTTCTTGCGAGCGACCTCGTCCATGATCAATCGATAGGCGACATAGTACTTGTAGATGTTGCTGACGTAGGTCACCGTCTCCGCACCAATTTTTTCCGCCGCCACATTCTCCACATTGCCAAACCAGACGTTTTCGTTAAACCCTCGTTTTTTCGTTTCAGCACGAAGTTGTGCGATACGTGCGGGGCCAGCGTTGTAAGAGGCGAAGGTAAACAGCGCCTTGTCCAGTGGCGTCATCGGCTCATCGGCGTAATAACGATCAATCATAAAGCGCATGTATTTGATGCCTGCATGGATGTTCGGCTCGACGCTACGAATATCGCCTACGGCCAGTTCCTTGCCGGTGCGTGGCATCACCTGCATCACGCCAATGGCACCCACCGGGCTGCGCACGGTCTGATTAAGACGTGATTCCTGGTAACCTTGTGCCGCCATCAGTAGCCAGTCAACCTGGTACTGCTCCCCGTATTTCTTGAACAAATCCACCATCGTAAGGAATTTGCGGCGTTCTTTTTCTGACGCGGCATCTTTGACATATTCGGCGCTTTTCAGATAGCGCAGCAGCAGGGTGTTGCCGAGTTTGCTGCCTTTTTTATTCTTATCAACAAAAGTGTTCAGCAGGGCAAGAAGCTGAGGATCGTCTTTGCGTACAGCCCAGGCAACATCCGCATGATCGCGAAGGATGACGTCTTCATGCACCTGGATTTTTGGGAACACTTGTTTCCAGAAAAGGGCTTTATGGCGGTCGACGACGATCAACGGGATCAGCCCGGCGTTGAGCATTTCGATCAGATCTTCATCTTCCAGTGATTCCGGCGCGGCTTCGAGTTTGACAGGTGGACGGGACTCTTTGGCAAAACGATCGTTCAACGCCTTCAGGCTTTCGTAATAGCTGGAAGAGAAGCGGACAAAGACGGTCTTGCCTGAGAGTTGATCAAGATTTTGCACCGTTGGCGAAGAGGGGCCAGAGAGTAACAGCTCTTTCACGTTTGGGTATAAAGAGTGGGTGAAGGCGACCTGACTCTCCCGGGAAGGCGTCACGGTAAGATTGGCTGCCGCGATGTCACCTTTCCCCTCATTCAGCGCAGTGAACAGCTGATCGCGAGAGACGGGCACGAAGAGGATCCTCACCTTGAGATGGCGATGTTCGAGCTTGTCGTCTTTAGCCAGTTGCTGGTTTAACGCTTGTTCGAACTGAATAAAAGCATCATGCGTCAGTCCTCGCTGTGTCCCTTTATTGATAAAGAAAAAGGTCTTACTGTAGGTTGTCAGGACACGGATCACCCGACGATCAAGCATGCCTTGTAGATCGCCTTTCCAGGGTTGCAGCACCTCGTCCATGTTGACTTCAAGCGGGAGGGATTCATCTGTTTTTGCGGCAGGAGCGTTTGAATCAGCGGCACAAGCCGGGGTAACAACCAGAAGTGTGGTCAGCAACGTGAGTAGCGCGGCAAAGCTGCGCTGAAAAGTGAGCCTGTGCATGATGCAACGCTCCAGAGGGGTACTGTTCTTATTTTAGTCAATGTCGCGGGCGCAAGCAGGAAATGACGAGGCAAGAAGCACAAAATCGGGCGAAAAAAAACGCCTCCTGAAACAGGAAGCGCTTCCTTCTGATCATATGCCTGCATCAGGTCATGACGATCGGCCATTCTGGTGGCGTCTGGCTCATCACATCCATCATCACGTCTTTAATGTTGTTCCAGACGAGGCTCATGTCGATGAGCGTGATACCTAACAAGCCGGTCGCAAACCAACAGGCGGCAGCAAGGCCGAAGAGACTGCAGATGACCGCCAGTCCGGCGTAATCTGATTTGCGGAACTGAATATTCAACGTGCTGGCCAGAAACATCAGCACAGCGCTCACTAAGGGCCAGCGTAAAAGCACGACGCCAGTGGTGACAGAAACCATGAAACGTATCCTCTGAGAGACTAAGCCGGCGGTAGCTCGGTGTTGCTCATCGGTGGCATCACGATTTGGCTAGCAGCAGGCATTCACGACAAAATGAAACAATGTTTTGTGTTTCATAAGATGTGTGAACTATATCACATTTGTGGATTTATTCGCCATGGGGAGAACGTATCTTTTTATCTGTTTTTGCGTGGGTGACCCGATGACATATTGATTTGAAGAATATATCGGTGGCGAACGCAGGGCCGGGTTGTTCGACATTTCAGTGAGATAGCCGTCAACCCTAAAGTTTAGCGTGTGTACATTATTTACAGCACAAACGTCATGGCTTATGCTTGCTGGACAATTAATTTTACTTGCGATCAATTAATCAGCTATTGATTTCATTGGTTATTTTATTTTTTGTCATGTTACCAAGACAACACAGCGTGTTTTTGTTTTTCTGAGCGTACACCTTCATGATTAACTTGTGCTTAATCATGCGAATCGGTATCTGATTTATTCATTGCAGGATTTGTCATTAACAAACCTGTGATTGAAAAAATGAAGAAAGAAAGATTACACACAGCAATCAACGATGCAGAGCGTAGCCTGCACCGTCTGGCAAAACTCATGCCTGGGTTAACGGCCCGGCATTCGCTGAGCGAGGTATTGAGCCACATTCATCATGTGATGGACGCCCGTCTGTCCTGGATAATGCTGGAAAATGAGGAGACCTGTCAGCTGGAAGTGCTGGGCGACCCGGACAATGCCAACGGCGGGGCGCAACGCTTACTCGACTTGTTGCGACAGCAGCAGGTGCATTGGCGCGTTAAATGCTGGCACAAGGATGTCGGTAAGCTGCTCTATTGCGACGATAATTTTCTCTCAAGGGAATTAGAATGTGGCGTGCTTTGCCGAATAACCCCGCTGCAGGATACTTCGCAAGCGTTTCTCTTTTTGGCCTTTGATCAGTCTTTATTCGCACCCGCCGTTTTACGTAGCGTGGCATTGATTATTGCTGACAAATTACGTGATTACATAACTGAATTAATATCGCGAGAAAGAACAGCTTTGGAATTGCAGAATATCGTCAATCAGTATCGTATTCTTTTTGATCGTGCTCCGGTGTTAATGAATTCATTCGATAAAAATAACCGCTGTATTTTATGGAACGGTGAGTGTGAGCGCGTTTTTGGCTGGACGCTGGAGGAAATTAATCAGAGTGCTGATCCGCTGGCGCTGTTTTACCCCGAGCCCGAAGTCAGGCGAAGGGTCCGCGAATCGGTCAACGTCTCTCCTAGCCTGGAGATGAACGAATGGTACCCGTGCCGTCGCGATGGCACGATCCTGGCGACATTATGGTCAAATATTATGCTTCCCGATGGCGAAATACTGAACATTGGTGTCGACATTACCGAGCGCAAAAGGGCGGAACATCTGCTGGAATTAAAGGCTACCACGGATGCTCTGACCAGTTGTTATAACCGTCTGGCGATTCTGGAGCGTTTGCAGCACTCGGTAGAAAAATGTGAGGAGGAACAGCACGATACGCATTTTGTGTTGGTGATGATTGATCTTGACCATTTCAAGCAGATTAATGATTGTTGGGGGCACCATATCGGTGACGAAGCGCTGATTTATTTCTGCGAGCGCATTCGTTCCCAATGTGACGAGCCGCCGATATTTGGCCGCTTAGGTGGCGAAGAGTTTCTGCTGTTGCTGCCGGTAGCCGATCCTCAACATGCCATTGCGTTTACCGACAAGCTACGTGCGCAACTGCAACATCAGCCTTTCTGTATGGGTGATGTCTCCCTTACCCTATCTTTTAGCGCGGGCGTTATTGCTGTATGCCAGAATAACCACGAAGCAGTTGTGTTATTAAAGCTTGTCGATAATGCCTTGTATGAGGCAAAACGTACTGGCCGCGGTAAAACAATGGTCGCCTCGCTTCCTTCTTTGTGAGTAAACAGGGGGTGATGACCTCATCGCCTGCTATTCTTATTGGGTTTGGCTTAAAGGATTGTTTGGTTCAGTTTTAAACAATAGGGTTAACAAACCTTAATAAATAGCAGACTTAATAAAAACGACAGCCTCACTTTTAGTTTGCCTTACGGGCAAATATTATCGTCATAAACAAATATTAGGTTTTTCCAGGCAAAAGACGGTTGCTAATGTTGATTGATTCATGCAACGTAATCACCTGTCAGAAAGCATCCAGCCTGAATAGCAGGCACATTATATGCAGGGATATCAGGCTGAATATGAATCAGAGTGCGCGAAGCAACGTGCTGAGGGGCTTGGGGGTGATCGTCGTCGTGCTCCTGCCGGTGATGCTTGCGCTTTGGTTTGCACAGCTACGTGCTGAATCTGAAACCCACAGCCAACTGCAAAACTTCGCTCATATTGCGCTAAATAAAACAGAACACGTTATCCGCCAGGCCGATCTCGCGCACGATGCAGCAGAACGCTTTACCGGTGCCGTGTGTTCGCCAGAACATCAGCAGCAGATGTTAAATATTGTTCGCGGCCGTTTATACGTGCAGGATTTAATATACGCCAAAGATAATCAGTTTTTATGCTCCACAGCGGTGCATCCTGACAAAGCATGGCAAATGCCTGAACCGAATTATCGCCGTCATCCTGATATCGCTATCTATTATTATCGTGATACCCCCTTTTACCCGGGTTATAACATGACCTACATGCAGCGGGGGAATTATGTTGCGGTGATTAATCCACTCTCTTACAGTGAAGTGGTGACGGACGATGACACGATCTCTTTTGGTGCCTTTGACACCAAAACCAATGAATTCTTTTCCCTCAGCGAAAATGCAAATCTGGCAACCCTGAAGCCCTTACTCCGCGACAGCAACTCTGCGTTTCAGCATGATGGGCGTTTTTACACCATTGCGTTGTCCGACAAGCGACCGATTGCCATTATTATTTCGTCGTCGGTGTCCCGTTATCTCGACAATTTTCGCCATCAGTCAACCTTGACGCTGCCGCTGGGCCTCATTTGTAGCCTCATTATTCTGCTGGTGTGGACGCGTACCCGGCAGCGGTTAAATTCCCCCAAACGTATGTTGCAACGTGCGCTTATCAAGCAGCAGTTGCGCCTGCACTATCAGCCCATCATTGATATTAAAAATAATCAATGCGTGGGAGCAGAAGCGCTTCTGCGTTGGCCTGGCTTTGACGGCCCGGTCATGAGTCCGGCCGAATTTATTCCGCTGGCAGAAAAAGAAGGGCTGATTGAACAAGTCACGGATTACGTGGTGGAGCATGTCTTCACGGATTTAGGCCATTTTCTGCAAAGCCAGCCTGAGCTTTATGTGTCGATTAACCTCTCGGCATCGGATTTCCACTCTTCGCGTCTGATTGCGATGATTTCTGACAAAGCCCAGCAGTATCGGGTACGTGCGCAGCAGATTAAAATCGAAGTGACCGAACGAGGGTTTATTGATGTGCCGAAAACGACGCCCGTTATTCAGGCGTTTCGCCAGGCGGGCTACGAAGTGGCGATCGATGATTTCGGCACCGGCTATTCCAACTTACATAACCTCTATTCGCTGAACGTCGATATTCTCAAAATCGATAAGTCATTCGTCGATACCCTGACCACCAACAGCACCAGCCATTTGATAGCTGAGCACATCATTGAAATGGCGCAAAGCCTGCGACTGAAAACGATCGCGGAAGGGGTGGAAACGGCTGAGCAGGTAAGCTGGCTGTTAAAACGCGGCGTGGAATACTGTCAGGGCTGGCACTTTGCGAAAGCGATGCCACCGCAGGAGTTTATCCAGTGGCAGCAACGCTCGACACAATCGGTCATGCGCAAGGTCACTCAGGCTGAGATCTGATGGCGGTAATCGCTCGGCGTCCTGTCAAACTCGCGGCGAAATACCCGTGAAAACGTCTGTTGTGAGACGTAGCCTAAATCCATCGCGATATCAAAAATCGGGCGCTGAGTGGTTCTGAGCTCTTCTGCCGCCATCGACAGCCGACGCTGACGAATGTAATCCCCCAGTGTCTGATGCGTGACCTGGCGGAACATCCGCTGCAAATACCATTTTGAATAACCTGATTTTTTCGCGACAACGTCGATGTTTAAGGGTTGATCGATATGGTCATCAATCCATTCAATTAAAGTCTGAACAATTTGCTGATGGGACATAAGCGGCCTCTTTTTCACCTTCTCGGTTCGTCGTTTTGTCTGCGGGCGAGTATAATTCCTCAAGTTAACTTGAGGTAAAGCGCTTTATGGAAAAGAAATCTCCCCGCATTAAAACGCTGCTCACACCGCGTGAGGTGGCAAAACGTAGCGGCGTTGCCGTCTCGGCGCTGCATTTCTATGAAAGCAAAGGGCTTATCGAAAGCACGCGTAATGGCGGCAATCAGCGGCGATATCGTCGTGATGTGCTGCGTTATGTGGCGATCATTAAGATTGCCCAGCGAATTGGCATTCCACTTTCGACCATTAGCGATGCCTTGGGTGTGTTGCCGGAAGGGCACAATCTGAGCCCGAAGGCCTGGAAACAGCTCTCGTCGCAATGGCGTGAAGAGTTGGATAGCCGCATCAATACGTTAGTGGCGCTGCGGGATCAGCTTGATGGGTGCATCGGTTGCGGCTGCTTATCGCATCGAGATTGCCCGCTGAGAAACCCAGGTGACATGCTTGGCGAGAAAGGGCCGGGCGCGCATTTCCCGGGTGATAAAGAATAGAAACAACTAAAGCGCCACACGAGGGCGCTTTAGTTGTTTTCCGGTCTTTGTCTTTCTCTCTATCCCGCTGGTTCACGGGAGGGTTTCCCCCGACATCAGTACGCCTCAGTCGATCAAATGGGTTGGAGGTTCCGGTTTGTGCTGACACTTTAAGTCTATGCCGGACGCGCTCTTTTGCCAGCAAAACGGGCGTCTTTTTCGCCGAATTTTTTCCCGCCTTACGCCACAGTTCCTATAGTTATTTTGAACAACTCACAGGAGACCGCCATGCTGACGGTGCATCATCTCAATCTGTCCCGCTCCCAGCGCGTGCTTTGGGCGCTGGAGGAACTGGAATTGCCCTACCAAATCGTGCGCTACCAGCGCGAACCCACCATGCTGGCACCGGAAGCACTGAAAAAAGTCCATCCACTGGGCAAGTCTCCGGTGCTGGAAGATGAAGGGACGGTGCTGGCGGAATCGGGGGCGATCCTCGAATACCTCCAGGAAACGCGTGACCCTGAGCAAAAACTAAAACCTTCAGATCCTCAGGCACGTATTCAGTATCGCTTCTGGCTTCATTACGCCGAAGGATCGCTGATGCCGATGCTGTTAATGAAACTGGTCTTTGGGTCTCTGGGTAAGCCGCCGGTGCCTATTGGGTTGCGTACGGTAGGGAAAATCCTTGGGCAAGGCGTGCAAAAAGCGTATCTGAACAAGCAACTGGCGACGCATGCGGCGTTTATCGAGTCACACCTTGCGCAAAATCCCTGGTTTGCCGGGGAAACGCTAAGCATGGCGGATATCCAGATGAGCTATCCGGCGATGGCACTTCTGGCTCGTGGCGAGCAGGGGGCAATGCCGCATCTTAGTGCGTGGAAGAAAAGGGTCGAAATGCGTCCAGCCTGGCAAAGAGCCATTCAACAGGGTGGCCCGCTCGATTTTCCTGGCGCGTAATTCGCCATCACAAAAACCGATGACGGCCAGGAATGAAAATATTCGTCCACAAAATTGTTGCCAGATTGCGCATAGACGATAACGTTTGCGCACACGTTGGCGATTTCTTCGCCGTCATAAGCGAAATTTAGCCAAATCGCATAAACATCAGTTGAAAAGGGCAGTATAAAAGCCAGATAATCGTTTGCCTTTTTTTGCCGGCCCTGTTTTTGCGTTGCGTAAACTCAGTGGCGGGTCACATTGAACACCGTTTTTGTCTGCGCGGAGTTAAACGTTTGCTTTTTTGCGGCTCCCCTTAGTCGCGATGTAGCACAGGGAGATGACGCTTAGCTGGCAGTGGATTGTCCACCACGCAGACGAACGAATGATAAAAAACTCTCAGGGGATGTTTGCTATGTCTACGCCTTCAGCGCGTACCGGCGGTTCGCTCGACGCCTGGTTCAAAATTTCAGCCCGTGGTAGCACGGTTCGTCAGGAAATCGTTGCCGGGTTAACCACCTTTTTGGCGATGGTGTACTCCGTTATCGTCGTGCCAGGTATGCTCGGCAAAGCAGGTTTCCCACCTGCGGCCGTCTTCGTAGCGACTTGCCTGGTTGCGGGTGTCGGTTCACTGGTCATGGGCCTGTGGGCTAACCTGCCGTTGGCCATTGGCTGTGCGATTTCACTGACCGCGTTCACCGCGTTCAGCCTGGTTCTGGGCCAGCACATCAGCATTCCTGTCGCTCTCGGTGCGGTATTCCTGATGGGTATTTTGTTCACCGTGATTTCTGCCACCGGGATCCGTAGCTGGATCCTGCGCAATCTGCCGCAGGGCGTTGCGCACGGCACGGGTATTGGTATCGGCCTGTTCCTGCTGCTGATTGCCGCTAACGGCGTGGGTCTGGTTATCAAAAACCCACTGGACGGTCTGCCGGTCACGCTGGGCCACTTCGCCAGCTTCCCGGTCATTATGTCGCTGATTGGTCTGGCGGTGATTATCGGTCTGGAAAAACTCAAAGTGCCGGGTGGTATTCTGCTGACTATCATTGGCGTTTCCGTCGTGGGTCTGATTTTCGACCCATCAGTGCATTTCTCCGGTATTTTTGCGATGCCTTCCCTGAGCGATGAGCACGGCAATTCCCTGATTGGTAGCCTCGATATCATGGGCGCGCTGAATCCGGTGGTTCTGCCAAGCGTCCTTGCGCTGGTCATGACCGCAGTCTTCGATGCGACAGGGACCATTCGCGCGGTCGCCGGTCAGGCTAACCTGCTGGATAAAGACGGGCAGATCATTAACGGCGGTAAAGCGCTGACCACCGACTCCCTGAGCAGCGTGTTCTCTGGTCTGGTGGGCGCGGCGCCTGCAGCGGTCTATATCGAATCTGCTGCGGGTACGGCGGCAGGCGGGAAAACCGGCCTGACTGCCATCACCGTGGGTGTGTTGTTCCTGCTGATCCTGTTCCTCTCGCCACTCTCTTATCTGGTTCCTGCTTACGCTACCGCTCCGGCGCTGATGTACGTGGGTCTGCTGATGCTGAGCAACGTGGCGAAAATCGACTTCAATGACTTCGTTGATGCGATGGCAGGCCTGATCACGGCGGTCTTCATCGTGCTGACCTGTAACATCGTGACCGGTATCATGATTGGTTTTGCGACCCTGGTGATTGGCCGCATCGTGTCAGGTGAATGGCGTAAGCTGAATATCGGCACCGTGATCATTGCGCTGGCGCTGGTCGCGTTCTACGCAGGTGGTTGGGCGATTTAAGTTCGACGCTGTGTGTTATGAAGCCCCTCGCGAGGGGCTTTTTTTATGTCACTCAAACAGCTTTTCAATTGATTTTGTCGGGAAAAAAAGCGAATTGGCGTTCCCTCCAACCAATGGGATAAAACCGAGCTTCAGGTAAAATTGTTTGGCCTTCTCTGATTGAGCATCCACAAACAGACCATGTACACCTACCGCCTTTGAAGCTTGATAAACAACCCGCATGGCATGTGCGACAAGCGTCGATCCCCATGCCTGGCGGTGAAGGTCACGATGCACAGCCAGACGACCTAATGTGACACTCGGTACATTGGCGTAAGGCACCTGGCGTTTTTGTGTGCTGGAGGGGAGGGTGGCTTTCTCAAAGCAGCTTCCGGACAGCGTGTAGTAGCCCAACACTTTGGGTAACGGATGCGGTGTTAGCAGGAGATAAGCCCGTAAAATGCGTCCCCGATGCTGCCGGAACAGGTGGTCCTTCAGGAAAATATTGAGATTTTCTTCGCCGCAATCGAAGCCTGTAAAGTCATACTCCGCCGCTTCAGAGAAAATCTCAATCTTCAGATGATCCACCGCTTACTCCCTGTCTTTGAGGCGTTTTGCCGCTTTTTTCAGCCTGTCGTTAGGGGCTGGTGGATGACTAATGGCTTCCATCACCTGGTTCCAGGAGGCCTCATTCAGAATCAGACGACGATGTTGCTCAATCACCTCAGCGGCGCGCTCTGAAGCGCTTGTCACCATAAACTGGGTGATGCTCTGGTTGGTCATTGCAGCCGCTTCTTCGATCATGCTTTTGTCCTCATCGGTCAGCCTGAGATCGATACGTTGGTTTTTCAGGGCTGGCATTCTCTACTCCTCGGCAGCCTTTACAAAGCGGCTGTCGTGCTCGTTGCGCGGGATGTTTTTACGTACGGGATTATTCCGTACAAAAAATATAAAGCGTAGCGAGCAAATTTTCAACAATAAAGCACCTGGATTCTGACGGCGGCAAGCATAATTTGCTGTGTGGCGGGGTTAGCTGCTGCCTTTGCGAGCGAGCTTCCAGAAAGTGTGTATCCCGCAAGGGAGGCTGAACAGAGTACAATGTTGCGATCGTGTTTCTGTTCTTACGTAATGATTTATCAGCCATTTTGCATTTTAGGGCACATCCTGCCGTTCTTTGCGATAAGCTGGATGACGTATTATCAAGCACTGCAATAGAAACAAGACATCGCATACAGGGATAGCATGGAAATTTTCTTCACAATACTGATCATGATCCTACTGGTCTCCCTTTCCGGGGTGATCACCCGTGTATTACCCTTCCAGATCCCCCTGCCGCTGATGCAAATCGCCATCGGGGCGCTGCTGGCGTGGCCGACGTTTGGGCTGCACGTCGAGTTTGATCCGGAACTGTTCCTCGTTCTGTTTATTCCGCCATTGCTGTTTGCCGATGGCTGGAAGACGCCGACTCGTGAGTTTATCGAGCATGGGCGAGAGATATTCGGTCTTGCGCTGGCGTTAGTGATAGTCACCGTGGTTGGTATCGGCTTCCTGATTTATTGGGTGGTGCCGGGCATTCCGCTGATCCCTGCCTTTGCGCTGGCGGCCGTGCTGTCACCGACCGATGCCGTTGCGCTCTCTGGCATTGTGGGCGAAGGGCGCATTCCTAAGAAAATTATGGGGATTTTGCAGGGCGAAGCGTTGATGAATGACGCCTCTGGCCTGGTGTCGCTGAAATTTGCGGTGGCTGTGGCGATGGGCACCATGGTGTTCAGCGTCGGAGGCGCCAGCCTGGAATTTCTGAAAGTTGCCATTGGCGGCATCCTTGCCGGGTTTGCGGTGAGCTGGCTGTATGGCCGCTCGATGCGTTTTCTCAGCCGTTGGGGCGGTGACGAACCGGCGACACAGATTGTGTTGCTGTTCCTTCTGCCGTTTGCTTCTTATCTGTTCGCGGAACACATCGGGGTGTCTGGCATTCTCGCCGCCGTTGCAGCAGGGATGACCATCACCCGTTCCGGCGTGATGCGCACTGCGCCATTGGCGATGCGTCTACGTGCAAACAGTACCTGGGCAATGCTTGAATTTGTCTTTAACGGCATGGTGTTCTTGCTGTTAGGTTTGCAGTTGCCGGGCATCCTCGAAACGTCGCTGGTGGCAGCTGAAGCCGATCCGAACGTCGAGACCTGGATGTTATTCGCAGACATCATCCTTATTTACGCCGCGCTAATGATCGTCCGTTTCGGTTGGTTATGGACGATGCAGCGCTTCAGCCAGCGTTTCCTGAAGAAAAAGCCAATGGAGTTCGGAAGCTGGAGCACGCGCGAGCTGCTTATTGCTTCTTTCGCTGGGGTTCGCGGGGCAATCACCCTCGCCGGTGTGCTGTCAATTCCGCTTCTTCTGCCGGATGGCAACGTCTTCCCGGCTCGTTATGAGCTGGTGTTCCTTTCCGCCGGGGTGATCCTTTTCTCGCTGTTTGTGGCGGTGGTGGTGATGCCAATTCTGCTTCAGCACATCGAGGTGGCCGATCACTCCCAGCAGCATAAAGAAGAGCGTCTGGCACGAGCCGCAACCGCAGAAGTGGCGATTGTCGCCATTCAGAAAAAAGTGGAACGCATGGCCGTGGACACGGAAGAGAACATCGACAATCAGCTTCTGACCGAAGTCAGCTCGCGAGTGATCGGTAATTTGCGTCGCCGCGCGGACGGGCGAAATGACGTGGAAACGTCAATGCTGGAAGAATCGCTGGAGCGACGTTTCCGTCTTGCAGCTTTACGCTCAGAACGCGGTGAGCTCTACCATCTTCGTGCCACACGGCAAATCAGCAACGAAACGCTGCAAAAGCTGCTGCATGACCTCGATTTGCTGGAAGCGCTGTTGATAGAAGATCAGTAATCACTTCCGCCCAAAAAAAAGCCGCCATTAAAGGCGGCTTAAAGGGGGGGGGAATAACGTTACCCGTTACTGCAGGTCAACGTTTTTACTGCCAAAGAACCAGGTCAATACAAACCCTGCAAGATAAGAAATCAAAATACCTGCCACATAAACTGCCATCCCGGCGAAGATACCCTGAGAAGAGGTCATCAGCGGAATAGAGACCAGGCCGGATGGGCCGAAGACGGTATTCAGGCCAACAGGCAGACCAAGCCAGGAGACCAGGCCAATAAAGAAGCCGCCGACAGCGCCGCCAATACAGGCCGTGATAAACGGTTTCAGGCGCGGTAGCGTCACACCGTAAATCAGCGGCTCACCGATACCCAGCAGGCCCGGGAAGATAGCGCCTTTAATCTGACCACGCAGCACTGAACCCTGCTTAGCACGGAAGTAGAGCGCCAGTGAAGCACCGACCTGACCCGCACCGGCCATCGCCAGAATCGGGAACAGGGAGTTAAAGCCCTGCGCATCCATCAGCGCGAAGTACACCGGTACGAAGCCCTGGTGAATACCAAACACCACCGCAATCAGGAACAGACCAGCCAGCAGCGCGGTACCGAACGGGTTGCCGTTGAGGTGCAGGAACAGCCAGGACATGCCTTTAAACAGCTCGCCGCCAATCGGCATAATCACGGTGAAGGTGATAGCGCCAGTAATCAGCAAGGTGATGGCTGAGGTCAGGATCATATCCAGGTCGTCGTGAATGAAACGACGCACCTGGCGCTCAATCCACGCACCCAGAATACAGGCCAGCAGCACGCCGATAATGTTGCCGCGTGGGTCAATCGTCAGGCCGAAGAAATCCTGCATGCCCGCGTAGTAGCCCACTTTGCCTTCCGGCACGTAGCGCAGAATAAACAGCGACGCGATAATTGCCCCGTTAACGCCGGAACCGCCGAACGCTTTCTGAGTGTTGAAGCCAATCAGGATGCTCAGGAAGGTGAACAGGCCAATGCTGAACACTTTCATGTAGGCGATAAGCTCGACCATCCAGCTGGCTGGCGTGTCGAAAATCTGTTGCAGCAGGGTCGCGATACCCAGCAGCAAGCCCGCAGCGATGAAGCCTGGGATAAGCGGCGTAAAGATGGTGGCGAATTTGGTCAGGAAGTTGTGAACAGCGCTGTTTTGCTTGCCCTTCATCTTCGCTTTATTCTCGCTGGCCTGAGATTTCAGGTTGGCGTCGGTCGCAGGCGCAGCGGTTTCACCGCCTTCTGCTTTGATCATCTCATTCATCATCTCGCTGGCCGTTTGCGCTTTGCCTGGGCCAAGAATGATTTGCAGCTGATCGTCACCGTTAATGACGCCCATCACGCCAGGTACAGCTTTCAGTTTGTCGATATCCACCGCATCGCGATTGACCAGCGTCAGGCGCAGGCGCGTCATGCAGTTGCCGCAGACGCTGATATTCGATTTCCCGCCAGAAAGCTGTAGCAGTTGCTCGATCATTGAGCTTGTTATTTTAGCCATGAGTTAGTTGCTCCCAATTCCTTGTATGGCGCTGCGAATAAAGCCGTTATTGCTGGACAGCATCTCGCTGGCATCTGCGGCGCTCACACCAGCCAGAATCATCACAATGGCTGTTTTGCAGTGACGGTTGCACGCAGCCAGCGCTGTTGCAGCTTCTTCAGGTGTGCACTCGGTGGCTTGTACCACGATGTTAACCTGACGCTGGATAAGCTTGGCGTTGGTGGCTTCCACGTCCACCATCAGATTGCCGAAGACTTTACCGGAGCGGATCATCGCGCCAGTCGTCAGCATGTTGAGGATCAGTTTTTGTGCGGTGCCCGCTTTCATACGGGAAGAGCCGGTAACCACTTCCGCGCCAACCAGCGGCTCGATAGCGATGTCGGCGATTTTGCCGATTTCGCTGCCACGGTTACAGGCGATAGCGCCAACAGTTGCGCCGACGCTGCGGGCATAATTCAGCGCGCCAATAACGTAAGGTGTGCGGCCGCTGGCGGCGATACCCACCACCACATCACGCTCGTTGAGGGCCAGATCACGCAGATCCTGCTCGCCCATCTGCGGGCTATCTTCGGCATTTTCTACCGCCTGAAGGATAGCGGTATGGCCGCCAGCAATCAGGCCGATAACCATTTCACGTGGCGTGCCGTAAGTCGGCGGGCATTCACTCGCATCCAGAATACCCAGACGACCGGAAGTCCCTGCACCGCAGTAAATCAGACGGCCGCCGTTGGCGAACGCGTGGGTGATGGCATCCACGGCTTTCGCGATAGCAGGCAGCTGTTCTTCAACCGCCAGAGCGACTTTTTTATCTTCCTCGTTGATCACCTTCAGCATGTCCAGGGTAGACAGGTTATCGATGTTTTCGCTGGCCAGGTTGCGGCTTTCGGTGGTCAGGGTGGATAAATCAATTTTCATAACGGCCTCAATGAAGAATGTATTTCATGGTTGGAATAATATATTCCAGCAATCTCGATAAGAAGTAATATTTTATCCCTAAACGGCAAACTGTGATCCCGGTCAACCTGAAAGGTCGCGATCGCCGCCTTCATACGTTGTAACGAGATGAAAGGGTGCCATGTGTGGGGGAATGCCTTATCATTTTAACCCCAGTTTAAGCCAGCCGACCTGAGCGATTGATTGCCGTTATATGAAACACATCAACACTATTCTGCATAACAAAGACCTGTTCACACCCGGTGAACGCAAGATCGCGGATTTCATCATCGAAAACCCGGGGCGAGTAAAACAGTTCTCTTCACCAGAGCTTGCCGACGTGCTGGGTATCAGCCAGTCGAGCATCATTAAATTTGCGCAGAAACTGGGCTTTAAGGGCTTCACCAACTTTAAAATTGCGCTGGTGGAAGAGTGGGGCCAGCAAAGTACCGAACGTAAGAACGATGTGGCTTACATCCATAATGAAATCAACAGCGAAGACACTTTCCCGGACATCGCCGAGAAGCTGATGCTGGAAAAGCAGCAGGCGCTACGCGACACCACCCAAGGGCTGGATTTCAGCAAGCTCCAGCAGGTGGTCGAACTGATTCGCCAGGCTGGGCGTGTACAAATCACGGCTATTGGCGGCTCGTCGCTGATTGCCAAAGATCTGGCCTATAAGCTGATGAAAATTGGCTATCCGGTGATGAATGAGATGGACAGCCACGTGCAAATCACCGTTGCACAATCGCTTACCGCAGCCGATGTGCAGATTGCTATCTCGTTTTCCGGCAGCCGCCGGGAAGTGCAGGTGGCGGCAGAAACAGCCAAAGCGCGAGGCGCAAAAATCATCGCGCTGACTTCGCTGCACCAGTCGCCGCTGCGCCAGGTAGCGGATGTGACGCTGGACACCATTGCCGATGGCAGCAAAACCCACAGCTCTTCCATTGCCGTGCGTACCGCGCAGCACACACTCATCGATTTGCTGTTTGTTTGCCTGTTGCAGCAGGGCGAGGAAGACCGCAGAGAGTTGATCGAGCAGAGTCGTAAGCTGGTGGAAAAACTTTAATTTTTGCCCGATGGCGCTACGCTTATCGGGCCTGGGTGACTTGTAGGTCCTGCAAACGAAGTGCCGCCGGGCAATTCAGCAGAACGTTAAGGGAATTACTGCACGTCCAGCGCCCATTTCAGGAACGCTTTTCGCTGTTGCGCATCACTTTGCAGATAGAGTTTCTGCATCGCTTTCATCGTGTCTGATTCGGCCTGACCCGACGTCGCCACTGGAGCAACAACCGTTGGCGCAACTGGCGTTGGCTCTCCATTCACCACCGAATCCCAGGATGTACTGATAGACCCAAATGCACTGGAGCGAATCAGCGGCGAATGTTTAAACGGCACCGCTTTGCCATTCACCGTCAGGATGAAGACCGGCTCTTTCGCTAACGCCCGCACTTCAGCCGTATCCGTCGCCACTTTCGTCATCAACTCAATGTTTTCGTCGCCGGTGGCGTTAAACGTCAAAAGATAGGGCTTTGACGTCACGCGTCCGTTGCTCTGATTGGTTGAGGACGGATTTTCCGGGCTGTCGTATTTCACGACAACTTTCTGCTCTCCGTCCTTCAGCGCGATATTGTCGCTGAAAATACTCACATCCGCCGACTTCGCCGCCAGCACGGTCAGGTTATCCCCAACGGTGAGTTGGGGGGCTGCCATCGCCTGGCAGCCGCAGAACAGAAGGGAGACTAACAGTAATTTTTTCATGCTTAGAACTCGTAACGCAGACCGACGTGGTAGTAATCGTCCGCTGGGTTGCTGCCGCCGAAGGAAACGCGGTTTTGGGTGTATTTGTTGGTCCCTTCTTTCCCGTTACGCCAGGAGTATGAAGTGTAAATGGAGCTGCGCTGAGTCAGTTTGTACTGCACTTCGAAGGTGGTATCGCGCAGTTGCAGGCCGTCGCCGTCTTCGTTCGTCATGTGGCGATAACCGGTGCGCAGTGCCCAATCTGGGCTTACGTTCCACACCAGCGTTGCTTCGTAATCTTTATCTACGCTGTCAGAAGAACCGTCGAGGAAGGTCACGCGATCCTGAGCATAGAGCAGGCCTAGCATCACATCACCAATGTAATAGCGGGTCCCGATTCCCCAGAAAGAATATTCGTCGCTCATGTCGTGATACAACGTGGAAGTCGTATCATGGCGAGATTTTTCTTTTTGAGCCGCGATAACCGGCTGTAATTTACCCGCATCACCCATATCCAGCGTATATCGAACTGCGCCGTTATAACCGTAATCCAGGTCAGAAGTGTTATTCCCCAGAAGATAAGCTGCAGAGACATCCACATTACCAAAGGTATTTTGGTATTGGATGGTACCATCCTGACGGAATACCTGAACGGCGGTTGGGTCGACAAAGTTTGCCTGGCGAGCCATTGCTACATCCGAGCTGGCAAATACATCGCCGATATCGGTAAACATAATCAGGCCGGAAGACACACGACCGCCGGTAATTTTACCGTACTCGGCTAAATCCAGACCTGCCCACACATAACGAGCGGTAAAATCGCTTGGATTTTCCGCCACGTTATTGGCATATTCAGCCGCATTCACCTGATACTGAGCAAGGCCAATGACCGCCATTTTGTCGTTGATCGCCTGACGTGCAGAGAAGCCCAAACGAGCGTCAAAATCGCCAGAAGTGTTGCCGGTTTTTTTGTCTGAAACGTTGAAACCTAAGCGGCCATACAGATCGATAAATGAGCCATCATCAGCCTGATAAATCGGCGCGGAAAATGCTGCGTTGCTGGTGGCCAGTAAGAACAGTGCTGTTAGAGTTTTAAATTTAAATTTCACGAAACTAATCCCTGTACAAATGAGGTAAAAAACAGAATTGGAATTAATCATTCTTGATTTTGCGTATCAATGTAATTTTTTATTCCTTCGTGTTTTTTGTGAATCTGTTCAAAAATTGATATCGCGAATGCAAGAATGCTCTGAGAAAATAAAGACTGAAGGAGGTGATTTAAAATAACAGGAGGGATGAATATCAAAGAGGATGAGGTCAAATAACCTTCAATAAGCAAGAATCATCCTGCTTATTTAGCAGCGAGTATGAACTGAAAAATAGAAATAAAAATTCACCTGTACCGAAATAGGCCCAATACAGGTGGAATATATATTAAGCCCCGGGCAACCAAAACCCCTCACAGCATTTCAGCCAGGCTTGCGCGCTGTGTGAAAGATAGGAGCCTTCGCGCCAGATCATGCCCAGTTGCCAATTCAGTTCGCTGTTGAGCGGGATCCAGCGCAAGGTGTTTTTATCCAGCCGCTGGCAGATGGGCTCGGGCAAAATAGCCACGCCGACGCCAGCCTGAACCATAGCAGCCAAAAAATCCCACTGGCCACTGCGTACGGCGATGCGCGGTTTGACATTGTGATCGGTGAATAACTGCATGAGCTGGCGGCTCAGGGCGAAATCTTCGTTGTAAATCAACAGCGGATGCGCTGCCAGCTGTTCAGGGCTAATCGAATCCACTTTCAGCCATTCGCCTGAGCGTGGCACCAGCACGCACAAAGGGTGACTAAACAGCGGCAGGGTGGAAAGCCCGCTTTCTTCATCGACAGGCAGCGCGGTCATTGCCACATCCAGCTCGCCGTTGATCACGGCCTGTTGCACGGTCAGGCCGCCAAACTCTGAAATTTTTAGCTCCACGCCAGGATAACGCTGACGATACAAGCTGATAGGCCCGGCCATCAGCATCCCGACCATCGGGGGGATCCCAAGACGCAGCAGGCCTTTGTGCAGATGGTTGATGTCACTGAGTTCAGCTTCAAGCTGGCTAAATTCGGTCAGGATGGTCAGGCCGCGTTCAAACACCACGCGCCCGGTGTCGGTCAGCAGCAGTTTGCGACCATCACGAATGAGAAGGGTACAGTTGAGTTCATCTTCCAGATTTTTCAGCATCTTGCTGATGGTCGGCTGCGTAACAAACAGCTTCTCTGCCGCGCGGGTAAAGCTCTGCTGGCGAACCACTTCGACGAAATAGCGCAGCGTTCTTATGTCCATGATTATTCCTCGAAACTATACCTTCAATGATTTTAATTCATTTCAGTCACGGTCGGCGTCTCACTATACTGAGCGCCTTCACTTTTTTCAGGAATTCCTTCCATGGCTGTGGCCTTAGGGCGCGTAACGCCTGCTGTCCTGCATCATCTTCAGGTTCCGGTGCAGGTGGTTCTGTATGCCGGTTTGTTTGTGTTGGCTGAACATCTGGTGGCGTGGTGCCATTTACCGTTGCCCGCCAATCTGGTGGGGATGGTGTTGCTGCTGGCCCTGATTGTTTGCCGTGTCGTACCGTTGAAATGGGTTCGCGCCGGGTCTCGCTGGCTGCTGGCTGAAATGCTGCTGTTCTTTGTGCCTGCTGTGGTCGCGGTAGTGAACTATGCACAACTGTTGATGATTGATGGCTGGCGCATTTTTCTGGTCATTGCCCTGAGCACCATGATGGTGCTGGCCTCCACCGCCTGGGTGGTCGATAAAGTGTATCGCTATGAGCTGCGCAGGATGAACCATGAATAACTTCCAGCTCAGCGTGCTGTGCCTTGCGATCACTCTGGGGCTTTATTACGCCAACAAACGCCTGTATCGCCGTTTTCGCAAACTACCGCTGATGCCACTGGTGTTCACGCCGATTTTACTGGTGCTGATGCTGGTCTTTGGCCACATTTCCTATCAAAACTACATGGGCGAAGCGCACTGGCTGCTGTGGCTGCTGGGCCCGGCGACCATCGCGTTTGCCGTGCCGGTGTATGACAATCTGGCGGTCATCAAACGTCACTGGATGTCGCTGACGGCAGGCGTCACCACCGCAATCATTGTTGCCGTGACCAGTTCTGTCTGGCTGGCTCGCCTGTTTACTCTACCGGATGAAATTCAGCGCAGCCTGGCGGTGCGTTCCATCACCACGCCGTTTGCGCTGGCGGCCGCAAAACCGATTGGTGGGCAGCCAGAGTTAGTGGCGTTATTTGTGGTGATCACCGGCGTGTTCGGCATGGCGGTGGGCGATATCCTGTTTATGCGTCTGGCGATCCGTGAAGGGTTGGCAAAAGGTGCCGGTTTTGGTGCCGCTTCGCACGGCGCTGGCACCGCGCGTTCCTACGAGCTGGGCCCGCAGGAAGGCGTGGTGGCCAGTCTGGTGATGATGTTATCCGGCGTGGTCACCGTGTTGGTGGCGCCGTTAGTCTCGCTGGTGATGTTTTAAACGCGAAACCAGTTCAAACTCGCGAAAGTTGACCGGGCGTTGCTGCTGCATGGAGATATTCCCCGCAATGCCCGTCAGAATCGACATTGCCCCGTCTCGATGATCGGCGGCTCGCTGCAGCGGGTCGTGACTCAGTTCACCAAACAGGTCAGCCAGCATGGCGTTATCACCACCGCCATGACCTCCTTCACCCAGAGTAAACTCTGCTTTCCAGGGGGCGGCGAACATCGGGAATACCGTGATATCGCACTGTTCCAGGCTGCCTTCGTTGTCGCGCTCTCCTCCGGCATTGACGTAGGAGTTCTCCACGATTTTCATCTCAAGCCGCCCTTTGCTGCCGTTAAAGACCACGTTCAGCCCTTCCCAGGGTAAATAAGCATTGAGTGAATACGTGAGCTGAACCTGATTCTGGTATTTCACCAGCACCGAAAGCGTGTCTTCGATAGTGATCCCATCGCTGAATACGCTTTGGTCCCGGTAGTAGCTGTCTTCATGTTCGGCATCCAGATACAGCGCTTTCAGTTGCGGATTGTCGGCCATCTGCAGCGCAAAAGGATCATCTTTTGCAGCGGCATAACCCTCAGCACGCGGATAAAATTGAGTGACCCCACGTTGCTCAGCATTTTCGCGGCCATAAAAACGCAGCCCGCCTTCGGCGTAAACGCGCTCCGGATAGCTGCCAAGCCAGAAATTCATCAAGTCGAAATGGTGTGTGGATTTGTGCACCAACAGACCGCCGCTGTTGCGTTTTTCGCGATGCCAACGGCGGAAGTAATCTGCGCCGTGCTCCGTATTCAGCAGCCATTCAAAATGCACCGAGTTGACCTGACCAATCACATCCTGCATCAGCAGCTCGCGCACTTTGCTGTGGTGCGGGGCATAGCGATAGTTAAACGCCACACGGACCTGCCGCCCAGTTTGCTCAATGGCATCAAGAATGCGCAGGGCTCGCTGCTCATCAATAGTCATGGGTTTTTCGGTGATGACATCGCACCCGGCGTGCAGTGCCCGCACAATATAGTCATCGTGAGTGCGGTCCAGAGTGGTGACGATGATGATATCCGGCTTAGTTTCACGGATCATCTCTTCAAACTGTGCCGCTTTCCAGGTGGAGACAGGCTCTGCGCCTTCGTTCTTTAAAAGCTGATTGGCGTACTGCATTCGCGTCTGGTTGGTGTCACAAAAGGCCACCATTCGGGCGTTATCTCGCCATTTCCCGCCAATAGCTGCAATGTATAACCCGGCACGACCGCCAGTGCCGACAAGCGCATATTTTTTCATATCCTTGTTACCCTTCAAAAAATGAATCATCGGATTGATGAAATAAAAACAGCGTTTCATTTAGATTTAGGTACTGTAACGCGCTGAAGGAGAATAAAAATAAGTGAAGGGGAAAAATGTGATCCCCGGCGAAATCGCCGGGGAAGAGGGGATTAGTGCGCGCGGCCCTGTTCGATACCCAGGCCGGTTTGTGAACGGATAAACTGCGCACGGAACTGCTCGCGTTCGCGCAGGCCCTCCGCGGAATTATCGGTGGTGGAGAAGAACCAGATACCGATGAAGGCCACGGCTATCGAGAACAGCGCCGGGTACTCATACGGGAAAATCGCTTTCTCGTGACCGAGGATCTGCACCCAAATGGTTGGGCCGAGAACCATCAGGATAATCGCCGTTAACAGGCCGAGCCAGCCGCCAATCATCGCGCCACGCGTGGTCAGCTTCGACCAGTACATGGAAAGCAGGATAATCGGGAAGTTACAGCTCGCGGCAATTGAGAACGCCAGGCCCACCATAAAGGCGATGTTCTGCTTCTCGAACAGAATGCCCAGCAAGATAGCCACCACGCCCAGCACCAGTACGGTGATTTTCGACACTTTCAGCTCGTCACGCTCAGACGCGCCTTTGCGGAACACGTTGGCATAGAGATCGTGCGAAACCGCCGATGCGCCCGCCAGCGTCAATCCGGCCACGACCGCGAGGATGGTGGCGAACGCCACTGCCGAAATAAAGCCAAGGAACAGGCTACCGCCAACAGCATCTGCCAGGTGCACCGCCGCCATGTTGTTGCCGCCAATCAACTGCCCCGCCGCATCTTTAAACGCCGGGTTAGCGCCAACCAGCATGATGGCACCAAATCCGATGATAAAGGTCAGGATGTAGAAGTAACCCATAAAACCGGTGGCGTAAAACACGCTTTTACGTGCCTCACGGGCATCGCTTACGGTGAAGAAACGCATCAGGATGTGTGGCAATCCGGCGGTACCAAACATCAGGCCAAGACCGAGCGAAAGCGCGGATATCGGGTCTTTCACCAGCCCGCCAGGGCTCATGATCGCCGCGCCTTTCGGGTGGACTGCCATCGCCTCGGTGAACAGATTGTTGAAGCTGAAGCCGACGTGTTTCATCACCATAAAGGCCATAAAGCTTGCGCCGAACAGCAACAACACGGCTTTGATGATTTGCACCCATGTGGTGGCGAGCATGCCGCCAAACAGCACGTACATCACCATCAGCACGCCAACCAACACCACTGCAACGTGGTAGTTCAGGCCAAACAGCAATTCA
Source organism: Scandinavium sp. NPDC088450 (assembly GCF_044900545.1). Lineage (NCBI taxonomy): Bacteria > Pseudomonadati > Pseudomonadota > Gammaproteobacteria > Enterobacterales > Enterobacteriaceae > Scandinavium > Scandinavium sp. NPDC088450. The sequence goes on from NZ_JBJDNI010000021.1 coordinate 80,706, forward strand.
ATCAGCTTGCCCGCGCCGACCATCTGCGCAATCAAATACAGCGCGACAACAACCAGTGAACCGCAGGCAGACAGAATACGAATCGGCCCTTGTTTCAGGCGATACGAGGCGACATCGGCGAAGGTATAACGCCCGAGGTTACGCAGGCGTTCGGCAATCAGGAACAGAATAATCGGCCAGCCGACGAGGAACCCGAGCGAGTAAATCAGGCCGTCGTAGCCGGAGGTGTACACCAGCGCGGAAATGCCGAGGAACGACGCGGCAGACATGAAGTCACCGGCAATCGCCAGCCCGTTCTGGAAACCGGTGATATTGCCGCCCGCGGTGTAGTAATCGTTGCGCGATTTCACACGTTTGGAGGCCCAGTAGGTGATGTACAGCGTCAGCAGCACAAAGACCAGGAACATGATGATGGCTTCCCAGTTGGTCGGCTGACGCTCAACTGCGCCGGTAATGGCGTCAGCAGCGTTTGCCGCCAGGGGCAGCGTGGCGGCGAGTGCCGTCATAAGCTTTTTCATGATGCCTTCACCTCACGCATAACGGCCTTGGTCAGCCTGTCGAATTCGCCATTTGCCCGCCAGACATACACACCGGTGAGCACGAAAGAAATCACAATCACCCCAATCCCGATAGGAATGCCGCGAGTGACGCTGGTTCCAGCGTGCAACGGTGTACCGAGCCAGCCAGGGGCGAAGGCAATCAACAGAATAAAACCGACGTAGACGATCAGCATGATGATGGACAGAAGGGTGGCAAACCGTTGCCGTTTTTCGACTAACTCCCTGAAATGCGCACTGTCTTCTATCTGCTGACAAATATCGTTATTCATCACAGAGTTTCTCCAGAGGTATTATGGGGACTTATTGTTTTGAGGGTGTAACTCCCTCTCCCGAAAGGAGAGGGGACTAACCTGTAGGCCGGATAAGCGTAGCGCCATCCGGCATTGTATTGCCGGGCGGTACTGCGTTTGCCCGGCTTACGTTAGGGCTTATGACTGCACAAATTTCGTTAAGAAGGCATCGTAATGGACTGCTTCTCTTCGAGCAGTTTTTCCACCACGCCCGGATCGGCCAGCGTCGAGGTATCGCCAAAGTTGCTGGTATCCCCGGCGGCGATTTTGCGCAGAATACGGCGCATGATCTTGCCGGAGCGGGTTTTCGGCAGCGAGTCAGTCCAGTGCAGCACGTCTGGCGTTGCCAGCGGACCAATCTCTTTGCGCACCCAGTTGCGCACTTCGGTATACAGTTCTGGCGTCGGTTCTTCACCATGGTTCAGGGTCACATAGGCGTAAATTGCCTGGCCCTTGATGTTATGCGGGATCCCCACCACTGCCGCTTCCGCGACTTTCGGGTGCGACACCAGCGCCGACTCAATTTCAGCCGTGCCCAGACGGTGACCAGAAACGTTCAGTACATCGTCCACGCGGCCAGTAATCCAGTAATAACCGTCTTCATCACGACGAGCGCCGTCACCGCTGAAATACATGTTTTTGAAGGTGGAGAAGTAGGTTTGCTCGAAGCGCTCGTGATCGCCAAACAGCGTACGCGCCTGGCCCGGCCAGGAGTCGACAATCACCAGGTTGCCTTCGGTCGCGCCTTCCTGCGGCTTGCCTTCGTTGTCCACCAGTGCAGGCTGTACACCAAAGAAAGGACGCGTTGCGGAACCGGCTTTCAGCTCAATCGCGCCTGGCAGTGGGGTAATCATGAAACCGCCGGTTTCGGTCTGCCACCAGGTGTCCATCACCGGGCATTTTTCATTGCCGATTTTCTTCCAGTACCACTCCCAGGCTTCCGGGTTGATAGGCTCGCCCACGGAACCGAGAATGCGCAGAGAAGAGCGGTCAGTGCCTTGTACGGCTTTGTCACCTTCCGCCATCAGCGCACGAATCGCCGTAGGGGCAGTGTAGAGAATATTGACCTTGTGCTTATCCACAACCTGGCTCATACGTGCTGGCGTCGGCCAGTTTGGCACACCTTCGAACATCAGCGTGGTCGCGCCACAGGCCAGCGGCCCGTACAACAGATAGCTGTGACCGGTGACCCAGCCCACATCTGCCGTACACCAGTAAATATCGCCCTGATGGTAGTCAAAGACATATTTAAAGGTGGTCGCGGCATACACCAGATAGCCACCGGTGGTATGCAGCACGCCTTTCGGTTTGCCGGTAGAACCGGAGGTATAAAGGATAAACAGCGGATCTTCAGCACCCATTTCTACGGGCTGATGCTGATCGCTTGCTTTGTCGATAAGGTCACTCCACCACAGGTCGCGGCCTTCGTGCCATTCCGTTTTCCCGCCGGTACGTTTGAGCACAACCACATGCTCAACGCTTTTCACGTTCGGGTTTTTCAGGGCGTCATCGACGTTTTTCTTCAGCGGGATTGAACGGCCCGCGCGCACGCCTTCATCGGCAGTGATCACCAGACGTGAGCTGGAATCGATAATACGGCCCGCGACGGCTTCCGGGGAGAATCCGCCGAAGATGACCGAATGCACGGCACCAATGCGCGCACAGGCGAGCATCGCGACAGCGGCTTCCGGCACCATCGGCATATAGATGGCCACCACGTCACCTTTCTTAATGCCCAATTCGGTCAGGACATTGGCGAAGCGGCAGACGTCGCGGTGCAGTTCTTTGTAAGTGATGTGTTTGCTCTGGCTGGCATCGTCGCCTTCCCAGATGATAGCTGTCTGGTCGCCGCGCTCCGCCAGATGCCTGTCGAGGCAGTTGGCCGCCAGGTTGAGGGTGCCGTCTTCATACCATTTAATGGAGACGTTGCCCGGGGCGAAAGAGGTGTTTTTGACCTTACTGTAAGGCTTGATCCAGTCGAGGATTTTGCCCTGGTCGCCCCAGAAGGTATCCGGGTCGCTGACGGACTGTTGATACTTCGCTTGATACTGTTCCGGGTTAATCAGGCAGTTTTCCGCAATGTTTGCGGGAATAGGGTGTTTATGGACCTGGCTCATGGCTTTTGCTCTCCTTATTAGAATGTTAAATATATGTCAAACAAACGTTAATAATAGAGCTTTTAGCGGCTTTGTTTATTATTTGGGCGACAGATCACGCATTAATCGCAATGGATGAAAATCCATCAAATGAATCTTTTAAGGCGAATAATAACGGTAATGAATTTATAGTTTTTTCGCTTTAAAAAAGTTTTGCAGAACAAAAGGTTATTTTTGCTAACCAGACTTAATTCACGCTCATCCCACTTTTGACAGCCCAAAGCCCTGTTCTGAAAGGGTTGCGCAGCAGGCTGTACAGGTGGTACTGATACGGCGCGTTAAAAACTCCCCTTACAAACGCAACACAAATCATCCCCCTTTCAGTGGGTGTTATTTGTTACATGAATAACGCCCTGTATTGAGGAAGTCTGTAGTTATGAAAAAAGCGAAAGTCAGCCTGGCCTGGCAGATCCTGCTGGCGTTGGTGCTGGGTATTCTTCTGGGCAGTTACCTGCATTATCAAAGTGACAGCCGTGAATGGCTGATTGCCAATTTGCTGTCACCGGCGGGTGATATCTTTATTCATCTGATCAAAATGATTGTGGTGCCAATCGTTATTTCGACGCTGGTGGTCGGGATTGCAGGCGTGGGCGATGCGAAGTCCCTGGGCCGTATTGGCGCCAAAACCATTATCTATTTTGAAATCATCACCACCGTTGCCATCGTGCTGGGCATTACGCTGGCGAACGTCTTCAAGCCAGGTGCTGGTATTGATATGTCGCATCTGGCAACCGTCGATATTTCGAAATATCAGAGCACCACGGCGGAAGTGGCAAGCCACGCGCATGGCCTGATGGGCACTATCCTGTCGCTGGTGCCGACCAACATCTTCGCTTCCATGGCGAAAGGTGAAATGTTGCCGATCATCTTCTTCTCGGTGCTGTTTGGTCTGGGCCTGTCTTCATTGCCCGCTACACATCGTGAGCCGCTGGTGACCGTGTTCCGTTCTGTGTCGGAAACGATGTTTAAAGTCACTCACATGGTGATGCGTTACGCACCGGTTGGGGTGTTCGCGTTGATTTCTGTCACCGTCGCCAACTTCGGTTTTGCCTCGCTGCTGCCGCTCGCCAAGCTGGTTATTCTGGTGTACGCCGCAATCGCCTTCTTCGCGCTGGTGGTACTGGGTGCGGTGGCGAAACTGTGCGGGCTGAGCATCTGGATTTTGATTCGTATCCTCAAAGACGAACTGATTCTGGCGTACTCCACGGCGAGTTCAGAGAGCGTGCTGCCGCGAATTATCGAGAAGATGGAAGCCTACGGTGCACCGCCGTCAATCACCAGTTTCGTGGTGCCGACCGGCTATTCCTTTAACCTTGATGGGTCCACGCTGTACCAGAGTATTGCCGCGATTTTCATCGCTCAGCTGTACGGTATCGATCTCTCGATCGGCCAGGAAATCATTCTGGTGCTGACGCTGATGGTGACCTCGAAAGGCATCGCAGGCGTGCCGGGCGTTTCGTTCGTTGTGCTGTTGGCTACGCTGGGCAGTGTGGGAATTCCGCTGGAAGGCCTGGCGTTTATCGCCGGTGTTGACCGTATTCTCGACATGGCGCGTACGGCGCTGAACGTAGTGGGTAATGCGCTGGCGGTGCTGGTGATTGCCAAGTGGGAACACAAATTCGACCGCAAAAAAGCGCTGGCCTATGAGCGTGAAATGCTGGGGAAATTTGATAAGACCGCGAACCATTAAGGTCAACATGCCGGATGGCGCTAGCGCTTATCCGGCCTACAAATGATCTGGGCCACACACGGTTTGTAGATTGGGTGTTACGGCAATATTTTTGTAGGCCGGGCAAACGCAGTGCCGCCCGGCGTTTTACTCGCCGCTCAACCGATCAAAGTCCTCGCAACCCTCATCATTCCCTTCCACACAGCTGACGTTATACCAGTTCAAGGCTTTCTGTTTATTCGGCTGAATAAAGCCCGGTTCACCCAGCTCGAAGATTTTAGCCGCCCAGTATTCGGCATAGCCCGAACGCGACAGCATTGAGCTGCTCTTAAGGAACTCGGTGGCTTTTGCATCGTCTTCTTTGACTTCGCCGCCGTTGGCATAAATCAGCCCCAGCAGCATTTGGGCATCGACAGCGGCGTCGCTGTCCCGGTTTTCTGCCGCTTTTTGCAGCAACGTAATGGCGCGTGGGTAATCGGTTTTTCCCGCATGGCTGTTCAACAGGGTGTGCGCGAGGGTGATTTCTCCGCTTTCACTGCCGGCCAGCGTGGCCTGTTCGGCCAGTTTGCGGGCATTGGGCAGGTCCGTTTTCATCATCATCTGCGCCAACAATGCGACAGCATCGGGGTCGCCACTTTGCGCGGCTTTATCCGCCCAGTAGAGCGCGTGCTTTTCGTCACCGGAACTGAAATAAGTATCCGCCAGATAGTATTGCGCGCGCTTGTCGCCCGCTTCGGCCTGCGCCTTATACTGGCTGCCAATCTCATCGGCGTGGGCCAACAAAGGGAGTAACAAGAGTAAACCGCAGCGTTTTATCATCTGTTTTTTGTCCGCATTGGGAAAGGGAGGCAGTATAAGGGGCGAAGCCGAAGAAAAGAATGACGATGATGACACCTGGTCTGAATAAAGACCAAAAAAAGGGGTGAACAGCGTCACCCCAAATGAGCCATTAACGAACAGCCTTAACCCAGAGCACTCTCACGTAACCGGGATTTCAGCTTGTTGTACTCGTCAATAACGTACTGCTCGGCAGCGTGCTGATCGGCGATACGTTCCACCCGAACGGCGCAGTATTTGTACTCCGGCGTTTTGGTTATCGGGCTCAGGTTCTCGGTCACCAGCTCGTTACAGGCACCAATCCACCACTGATAGGTCATATACACGGCGCCTTTATTTGGGCGGTCGCTGACCTGAGCGCGAGTGATGACCCGGCCTTTGCGGGAGTTGACCCACACCAGTGCTTCGTTCTCAATGCCCAGCTCAGCGGCATCGGCCGTGTTGATCTGCGCATAACCTGGTTCATCGGCCAGCGCCGCCAAAGCCGCACAGTTGCCGGTCATCGAACGACAGGAGTAGTGACCCACTTCGCGCACGGTGGACAGCACCATCGGATACTCTTCGGTGAGCTTATCGACAGGCGCGACCCAGTCGCAGGTAAAGAACTGCGCCATGCCGTTCGGGGTGTCGAACTTCTCTTTGAAGAGATATGACGTGCCCTGATCGTCGTCAGACTCATCGCGGCAAGGCCACATCACATAGCCCAGTTCACCCATTTTTTCGTAAGTGGCACCCTTAAAGCTTGGGCAGAGATTACGCAACTCATCCCAGATTTCCTGAGTGTTGTTGTAGTGCATCGCATAGCCCATGCGGGTGGCGATTTCACTGATGATTTGCCAGTCGGTTTTCAGATCCCACTTCGGCTCTACCGCTTTAAAGAAGCGCTGGAAGCCACGGTCTGCGGCGGTGTATACGCCTTCGTGCTCACCCCAGGAGGTGGACGGCAAAATGACGTCTGCGGCGGACGCCGTTTTGGTCATAAAGATGTCCTGCACGATAACCAGTTCGAGATCTTCAAACCCTTTACGCACCGCAGAGAGTTCCGCATCCGTCTGGAGCGGATCTTCGCCCATGATGTAAGCCGCACGAACTTCACCATGCGCCGCACGGTGCGGCAGCTCGCTGATGCGATAGCCGGTATGTGCTGGCAGGCTTTCCACGCCCCAGGCTTTGGCGAATTTCTCGCGGTTAGCCGGGTTGTTGACGTACTGATAGCCCGGATAGGTGTCCGGCAGTGCGCCCATATCACACGCGCCCTGCACGTTGTTCTGCCCACGCACCGGGTTGACGCCGACGCTCGGACGACCGAGGTTGCCGGTCAGCATGGCGAGGCTTGTCAGCGAGCGAACGGTTTCAACGCCCTGATAGAACTGGGTGACGCCCATGCCCCACAGGATCGCCGCTGATTTTGCGTTGGCGTACATTCTTGCGCACTGGCGAATTTCCTGCGCGCTCACGCCGGTAATGGCTTCCACCGACTCCGGCGTGTAGCCTTCGACAATTTTGCGATACTCCTCGAAGCCTTCAGTACGGCTGGCGACAAACGCCGTGTCGTACAGATTCTCTTCGATGATCACATGCCCAAGCGCATTGAGCAGCGCGATATTCGAGCCGTTTTTCAGCGCAATATGCATATCAGCAATGCGCGCGGTTTCAATCTTACGCGGATCGCAGACGATAATTTTCGCCCCATTACGTTTGGCGTTAATCACGTGATTCGCCACGATAGGGTGTGAATCTGCCGGGTTATACCCGAAGATAAACACGAGATCGGTATTATCAATTTCGTTGATGGCATTACTCATGGCGCCATTACCGACCGACTGGTGCAGACCTGCAACCGAAGGGCCGTGTCAGACGCGTGCGCAGCAGTCCACGTTATTGGTACCAATAACGGCGCGCGCAAATTTCTGCATGATGTAGTTGGTTTCGTTGCCTGTTCCGCGAGAGGAACCGGTGGTCTGGATAGCATCCGGGCCATATTTTTCTTTAATGGCACTCAGGCGTTCAGCCACATAATTCAGGGCTTCGTCCCAGGAGACGTTTTCCAGCTTGCCGCCGCGCTCACGACGGATCATCGGGCTTTTCAGGCGCGGGGTGAGGATCTGGGTATCGTTAATAAAATCCCAGCCGTAGTAGCCTTTCAGGCACAGCGTGCCCTTATTGGTTTTCCCCTGCGCCGCTTCCGCCCGGACTATTTTGCCGTTATCCACCACCAGGTTTATCTTGCAGCCCGATGCGCAATAAGGGCAAACCGTGACGACTTTTTTCATCGGTTTCGCTCCAGTTAAACAGTCGCATAAATGCGTTCAGCGCTGATTAATGCAGGTTTTATGCCACTCCTGAATGTAGGGGTATTTGCCGGGCTGAAGGGCTTTCCGGCTGACGAAATCACACGGCTCGTCAGTTTTGACGTGTCGAACGTCGCCGGGATGTGACGGCGGTTAAAGATTCATCACCCCGCAGTGGCAAAGGCTTGAGCCCAGTGCAGAATCATCCAGACTTACGCTATGACACTTGTGCAGGGGGCTGATGATGAAACCGCTCATACTGGTGATTGATGACGATACCGCCCTCTGCGAGCTGTTGCGGGATGTGCTAGTCGAGCATGTTTTTGACGTCGAGGTTTGCCATCTTGGACAACAAGGCGTGGCGATGGCGGCAGAGCGGCCAGATATCGCGCTGGTGCTGCTGGATATGATGCTGCCGGATATCAATGGCCTACAGGTGCTCACCCAGATACAGCGATTACGCCCTGAGCTGCCGGTGGTGATGCTCACCGGAATGGGCAGCGAAGCTGACGTGGTGGTCGGGCTCGAAATGGGGGCGGATGACTACATCGGTAAGCCGTTTAATCCGCGGATTGTGGTGGCACGCCTGAAAGCGGTGTTGCGGCGCAGTGGTGCGCTGGCTGTTGAAAGCGGTGGGCAGGGGAGTGGCATGACGTTCAACGGCTGGCGACTGGACACGCAGCGCTGTGAGCTCATCAACCCGCAACTGCAGGTGGTTCCGCTGACACAAGGTGAATATGGATTATTGCAGGCGCTGGCGCAAAACGCGCGGCGAGTGCTGAGCCGTGAACAATTACTGGAGCTCACGCACAGCGAAAGCATGGAGGTGTTTGATCGTACGATTGACGTGCTGATCATGCGCCTGAGACGCAAGATCGAGCTGAATCCTCATCAGCCGACGCTGATCAAAACCCTGCGCGGGCTGGGCTATGTGTTTGCTGCGGATGTGGTGCATAGCGACAAGGCGGCTTGATCGTGTGACTGTGTCAGTTGTAGGCCGGATAAGCGTAGCGCCATCCGGCAATCCGCAGACGGCAATGATTGTCAGGTGGCGCTTCGCTTACCTGACCTACAAAACCACAAATATCACCGGCATTTACCCCCCGCTCTCACTGATAAACACCTGCAACTCTTCCAGCGTTTTCGCGCCGTCAATGGCGTTGGCACACAACAGGCTGGCTCTGGCACAGGCATGTGCCAAAAGGACACTTTCACGCAATCCCCATTTTTCATGGCAGCCATAAAGGAATCCTGCACAGAAGGCATCTCCGGCCCCGACGCTGCCGACAATCTCATTCTGCGCCAGCCGCCACGACGGCACCCACTGGCCTTTTTCGTTTGGCGCCTCACACCATGCGCCTTCCGGGCAATGGATAACCACTCGCTGCCTCACGCCTGCTTTTAACAGCAGGGCTGAAGCTTTGGCGATATTGTCGATAATCGGCTCGCCGTTATCCGCGCGAATATCCAGCTCACTAAACTCCCCGGCTTCCAGTTCGTTGATTACCAGATAGTCGAGGTGTTTGAGCGCCGGACGTACCAACGGCTGATAGCGTGGATCGCCTTTGCGTGACACCAAATCCAGCGACGTTTCATAGCCTTTTTCTCGCATTTGCGCCAACAGGCGTGCGGCACGAGTGCCGAATTCTTTATCAGCCAGATCGAGGCTATCGAGCAGCAGCAGATAACCAAGATGGAAGATTTTCATCGATCCTTCCAGCCGATCAAAAGCCGGAAGATCTAACAGGCGATTCGCGCCCGGTGAATGGAAAAAAGTGCGCTGCCCGCTGGGATCGGTCATCACCTGCGACATCGACGTAGGCGCAAAACTGGTGCGCTGCACGTGCTGACGATTGACGTGATACTGGTCGAGCATCGCCATAATGTAATCGCCGTCGCTGTCTTCGCCCACCAGCCCGACGGCCTGCAACGGCAGGTGGCTGCGCATTTTCGCCAGCGTCAGCAGCACATTGAGCGGTGCGCCACCGGTGGAACGTTCGCTGTGGGTGATTTCCGCCAGCCAGCCGCGCTCCGGCCACTGCACAATTTTATGCACGTGATCCACCAGCATATTCCCGGCGGCGATAATCCCCTGACGTTCCATCAGAGTCTCCCTGCGCTGCCGAAGATGCGCATCTGTTCGGCGACGATGTCGGTAATGGCTGTTTCGATGCCGAGCAGCAGTTCCGCAAACTCATCGTAAATAGGCTGACGGTGCGCCATGCGGTGTTCAACCGCCTGCAAAGCGGCCTGCGACATCCCGGTGTAGAAATTGATTTTGTGAATGCCCAGTTCAATCGCCCGACGGAAATCGGCATCGCTGATCCCCGAACCGCCGTGCAGCACCAGCGGTAAACCGGTTTGTTGACGAATGGCATCGAGACGGGCGAAATCGAGCTTCGGTTCGCCTTTATATTTGCCGTGAGCGTTACCGATGGCGACGGCGAGCGCGTCAATGCCGGTTCTGTCGACAAATTCGCGAGCTAAATCCGGGTCGGTGAAAAAGGCTTCATCGGCATGACCGTACAGCGCACCGCCTTCATCGCCGCCCACGGCGCCCAGTTCAGCTTCCACCGACACGCCAACCGCATGGCACATCTTCACCACTTCACGGGTCTGACGAATATTTTCGTCGTAACTCAGCGTGGAGCCGTCAAACATCACCGAGCTGAAGCCCAAACGCAGCGCGCGCACGACGGCCTCAAAGTGCAGGCCGTGATCGAGATTCAGCACCACGGGAATGTCGTGTCGGGCCGCTTCAAAACGCACGGCTTCAACCAGCGACTCCAGCGACAAATATTTAAAATGCATTTCAGCGATATTGATGATAAACGGCGAGCGCTCCTGCTCAGCAGCGGCAAACAGAGCGCGCAGGAAATGGGAATCGAGCACGTTAAACGCACCCAGCGCATAGCCGTGCTCGCGGGCGTGCGCTAATCCTTCGGCAAGAGAAATCATCGGCATAGCATTCTCCTTTAGCTGCGAAACAGGCGGTATTCGTTGCACAGCACCAGATGCGCCGGCTCGTCTTCTTCAATGTTGTTATAGCGGTCGAGCGGGAACAGGAAATGGTTGTCGTGATCGTCATCGTTGATGGTCGACACTTCCCCCACCAGCACGTCGCCAAATCCACGTTCACCCCAAAAGCTGTGATAAAGCCCCGGCGGCAAACAGATGCTTTCACCAGGCGTGAGACGTAGCTGACTGCCAGCAGTGTGCGTCTGAGTGCAACCGTCAATGGTTACCGTGACATCGGTATTTTCCGTCTGCTCAAGCGCGTCGGCGTTCCACAGTTCGACAATCAGGTTGCTACCGCCACGGTTGATGATGTCTTCCCGTTTACGCCAGTGAAAATGCATCGGCGTCACCTGGCCGTCGCGAACGTGCATGATCTTTTCTGCGTAGGTTTTTTCGTACGGCATCCCGTTGGGCGAGCCGTTGCGCAGAGTGAACAACGTCAGCCCCTGAGCGAGAAAATTGGTGCCGCCAAAGGCGGTGACATCCCAGCCCAGTTTAAGGGCAAACACCTCGTGCCAGGCATCGGGATCAAGCTTCTGCCACTGGGTCGGCGGGAAGCTGGCGAACGGCGGCAGATGCACGTCGTGCTGGGAGAAAAACTGACGCGTATGGCCGAGAATGTTGTTAATTTCGGAGCGTTTCATTGGTTCTCCTTTGGCATCGGTGGTGACCCCTCTCCCCGACCCTCTCCCGAAAGGGAGAGGGAGAAAAGAAAGTCCCCTCTCCCTTTCGGGAGAGGGTTAGGGAGAGGGGCGCGCACAAATCTTACTTAACCGTCCACCCCTTATAACTGCCGACGTTGTTCTTATCGATCATCGTCACCGGGATCAGCACTGGCGCTGTCGGCGCAGGCTTCCCTTGCAGAATGTCATAGCCGATTTCCACCGCTTTTGCCGCCATCACCTGCGGGTCTTGCGCTGGCGTCGCCACGAACAGCGAGTTCTGACGTTTCAGCGCTTCTTCGCCGTCCGGGCTGCCATCCACGCCGACGATAAAGAACTCTTTACGTTGCGCTTGTTTCGCCGCCAGATCGGCCCCGATCGCGGTCGGATCGTTTATCGCGAACACGCCGTCGATCTTCGGATTCGCAGCCAGCAGCGAGGTCATCACTTCCAGCCCACCTTCGCGGCTGCCTTTGGCGTTTTGGTTATAGGAGAGCACCTTGATATCCGGGTGGCGCTTGAATTCGGTCTGGCAGCCTTCCACACGGTTCTGCACTGCGGAGACTGGTGGCCCGTTGATGATAACCACGTTGCCTTTGCCTTTCAGGCGGTCGGTGATGTATTTACAGGCCATCTCGCCCGCCTGGGTGTTATCGGAGGTGATGGTGGCATCAGCGCCTTCGGCTGCTACGTCGACCGCCACCACCACGATGCCCGCTTCTTTCGCGCGCTTCACTGCGGGGCCGATGCCTTTAGAATCCGCGGCGTTGAGGATAATCATGTCGACCTTGGCGGCGATAAAGTTGTCAATCTGCGACACCTGCTGGCCGAGGTCATAGCCGCTGGACACCAGCGTCACTTTGACGTTATCGCCCGCCAGCTTACGGGCTTCCAGTTCAGCCCCTTTAGTGATTTGCACGAAGAACGGGTTGGCAAGATCGCCCACCGTTACGCCGATAGATTTCAGCTCTTTAGCCTGCACAAAAGGCGCGGCGGCGAGCAGGGTGCCTGCACAGAGTGCGAGGGCGAGTGGCTTTAAACGCATATGACTTTCCTCATGTAGGGTACTTTTTATTGTCATTGCCTGATGGCGCTGCGCTTATCAGGCCTACGGGTAGGCCGGTTAAGGCGTATACGCCGCCATCCGGCAGGGTTTATGCACTTTGATGATGTCGGGTACGGTATTTGTCTATCAGCACTGCAATGATGATCACCGCCCCTTTGATCACCAATTGCCAGAAGTAAGAGACGCCCATCAGCGTCATGCCGTTATTGAGTGTGGCGATGATCAACGCACCAACCAGCGTGCCGGTGATCGTGCCGATCCCGCCGACAAAACTGGTGCCGCCGAGGATCACCGCCGCAATCGCATCCAGCTCATAGCCCACGCCAAGGTTGCCGTTGGCGCTGTAAAGCCGTGAGGCGCTCATGATGCCGCCAAGCCCGGAAAGCAGGCCGCTCATGCCGTAGACAAACAGCAACACCAGCCACACTTTGATGCCCGTCAGCCGCGCGGCCTGCATGTTGCCGCCAACCGCATAGATATGAACGCCAAGTGTGGTGCGGCGCAGAATGAACCAGCACACCGCAATTACCGCCAGCGCAATCACCACCAGCCACGGGATCGGCCCGAGGTAGTTGTTGCCTATCCACTCAAAGCTGATGTCGGAGTTGATGACTGTCGTGCCGTCTGCCAGCAGATAGGCCGCGCCTCGCAGGGCGGTATACGTGCCTAGCGTGACAATAAACGGCGGTAGCCCGGCAAACGCCACTAAGGCTCCGTTGAACAAGCCCAATACCAGCCCGAGCATCAGCGCTGCCGGAATCGATAACAGGGCGAATTGAGGGATCAGCGACACCACCATCGCGGCGACCGCCGTGGTGCCGAGGATTGAGCCAACTGACAGGTCAATCCCGCCGGTCAGAATGATGAAGGTCATGCCCGCCGCGAGCACAATGTTGATGGATGCCTGGCGGGTGATGTTCAGCAAATTACTCTCGGTGAAGAAGTTTGGCGTGATAAAGCCAAACACCGCCACAATCAGGATCAATATCGGCAAGATACCGACGGTTTGCATCAAATCCCCCATCAGCATTTTTTTGGCTGACGTTTTCGCGACTTGCTGAGGTGTGGGTACGGAGTTCTCTTTGCTCATGGTGACACCGCCTGGTGATGGGATTCGTTTACGCCGGTAGCCAGCGTCATAATGTTTTCCTGGGTAATGTCGTGGCTGAGGAGTTCCCCGGCGATGCTGCCTTCACGCATCACGTAAACCCGGTCGCTCATGCCGACCACTTCCGGCAGCTCGCTGGAAATCATCAGAATTGCCACGCCCTGTCGCGCCATCTGGTTCATGATGCGATAGATTTCGCTCTTCGCGCCCACGTCCACACCGCGTGTGGGTTCATCCAGAATCAAAATGCGTGGGCCGATGGCGACCCAGCGAGAGATCAACAGCTTTTGCTGATTACCCCCTGATAATCCGCCCGCCCGCACCTGCGAGTGCGGCACGCGAATATTCAGCAGCTTGATAGCGTCGTCAGAAATGCTTTGCGCCTTTTTGCGGTCGAGCATGCCGTAATGTGCATCGCGCTCCAGCGTCGCCATGGTGATGTTTTCCTGCGCCGCCAGTTCGAGGAACAGCCCTTGCTCTTTGCGGTTCTCCGTCAGGAAACCAATGCCCAAATCAATCGCTTCGCGCGGGGAGTGGATAAGCACCGGTTCGCCATCGACCTCAATCACGCCGGCGGTCGCTTTGCGTACGCCGAAGATAAGCTGCGCCAGTTCGGAGCGCCCTGCGCCAACCAACCCCGCCAGCCCGACAATTTCACCCGAGCGCACCAGCAGGCTGCACGGCTGCACTTTGCCGCCATCCGTCAGATGGTGAACGTTAAGGCGCGGTTGGCCGTGCGGGATATCGCGCTCTTTGTTGAACAGATCGCTTAACGGGCGGCCAACCATCATCCGCACCAGTTCAGAAGCATTCAGTTTGTCGCGAGTCAGGCTGCCGACGTATTGCCCGTCGCGTAGCACGCTCACGCGGTCGGAGAGTTCATACACTTCCGCCATGCGATGGCTGATGTAGATGATCGCCATGCCCTCATCACGAAGACGCATGATGAGTTCAAACAGGCGGTGTGTTTCACGGGAAGAAAGGGCGGCGGTGGGTTCATCCATCACCAGAATGCGGCTGTTGCGGTGCAGTGCGCGGGCGATTTCCACCTGCTGCTGCTCGGCGATGGTTAGCTTCATGACCAGATCGGTTGCTTTGAACTGAGCGCCCAGGCGGTTAATCACCTCCTGCGCTTGCATCACCATGGTTTTGCGCTGCACCAGGCCGCCGCGAGAAAGCTCACTGCCGAGGAAAATGTTTTCTGCCACGGTCAGGTTCGGTGCGAGCTGCATCTCCTGATAAATCAGGGTAATGCCTGCGCCGAGTGCGTCTTTCGGGCCTTTGATGGTATGCGGCTGACCGTCAATCAGGATCTCGCCGCTGGTGGCGGTATAGGCCCCGGCGAGGATCTTCATCAGCGTGCTTTTCCCCGCGCCATTTTCACCCATCAGCGCATGGATTTCGCCGGGATAGACCGTCAGGTCCACCCCTTTCAGCGCATAGAATTTGCCGAACGCTTTGGCAATGTTGCGCATCTCCAACACGGGCGTCTGATTCATGGTGGCACTCCTGAGAGTCTGGTCGATATCAGCAGTCCATCACAGGAAAGTAAATGCAAAATGTCAGAGGCCGTTCATATTTGTCATATTGCGGGGAAGTTGATGTGACTCACAGCGCGCCCCTCTCCCTAACCCTCTCCCGCGGGGCTGAGGGATCCCCAGTAATATGGTCATTCGCCTGTGACCATATTACTGTACTCTTTCCCTAATAAT
>NZ_JBJDNI010000022.1:0-94417 GCF_044900545.1 Scandinavium sp. NPDC088450
AATGAATATAGTTAATGCGCTGAAATTATTAGGGAAAGAGTACAGTAATATGGTCACAGGCGAATGACCATATTACTGGGGATCCCTCAGCCCCGTGGGAGAGGGTTGGGGAGAGGGCATCAGGCCGCACGAGGTAAGCTGCAAAACCTTCTCTCCAGAGAAGGTTTTTAGTGTTTGCTCCCTCTCCCCGTGGGAGAGGGTTGGGGAGAGGGCATCAGGCCGCACTATTTTAACCAGAGCCACTATGTTCGTATCACTCTAAATTCAAGGCATAAAAAAACCGCCCGAAGGCGGTTTGTAATGAGCTTTACGCTTATTCCACTGACTGTGGACGGGTAGGACCAGCGGTGGCTGTGTGCGTAGCGCTATGGCCACCGGCAGACCCTTTGCCTTCAAAGTTGAAGTCAGGACGAACCCAGTCGCTTTGACGTGGCGCTTCCGGCACATATTCCGGTGCCGGAGCACGAGTCATTGGCGCAGTCGCGTGGTGGTGAGCCTCTGGTGCCGTGGCGATAACAACAGATTTTGCTGCTTTTTCGACGACTGGCTGAGAGACAACCGGAGCAGGCTCAGCGGCAACCACTGGCTGTTCAACGACAGGTTGCTCGACAACTGGCTGCTCAACCACTGGCTGTTCAACGACAACGGCCTGTTCCACTTCTTCAGCCACAGCTGGAGTAGCTTCTTCTGCGATGACTTCGGCGACAACAGCATCTTCCTGAGCAATCACCTGTGGCTGCTCAGCAACCGGCGTGGCAATCACTTCAGGATGCGTGGTTTCAACCACTGGCGCTGCAGGTTCAGCCTGAACAGACTGCGGCTCTACGACTTTAACAGTTTCTGCAACGGTTGCTTCAACCTGAGGAACAACTTGTTCCACGACTGGAGCAACGGTTTCTACCGCTTCTGCTGCCTGAACAACTTCCTGCTCGCGGGTTTCTTCAACCTGGTTGTCGTGCTGACGTGATACCGGGTAGCTGATCCACACTTTACCAGACGCCATTTCCGGGGACGCACAGGCGATAGCCAGTGGCATCGGAGACTGAGTCGGATAACGCTCATCACGATAGCGACGACGACGCTGACCGCTCACGCGCAGGTGGCGTGGGGAGCGACGTGAACGACGCGGCATACCGGCAGTTTCACGGTTATCGTTGCTTTCGTCTTCTGCTGACGTGTCGATAACCGCTGGCAGGTCGACTTTTGCCAGTTCAGTGCGCTGTGCTGGTGCAGCAGCAACAGGTGCTGGCGCTTCAGTCACTGCGGTTCTTACTGCCGTTTCCTCAGCGGTTTCGATACGCACTTTCTGCGCCAGATTACGCTGCTTACGACGCGGCATAGACTGAACGCGTTCTTCCTGCTCGGTTTCCTGAGCCGGTTGTTCTTCACGAGTCTGGACCTTCACATCCTGCTGAGGCTGGCGTTTTTCGTCATTGTTGCGACGACGGTTACGCTCACGACGCGGCTGCTGCTCGTCACGGGATTTAGACTTATCAGCCTCTTCCACGACGTTCTGCTGGCGTGATTCACGAGTCTCGGCATTTTGCTGCGGTTTTTCGCGACGGTTGCGACGATTATCTTCACGGCCTTCGCTGTTTTCGTTGCGATTATCGCGTTCGCCACGGTTATCGCGGTTATCACGACGGTCGTTACGATCGCCACGGTCGTTGCGGTCACGGCGGTTAGACTGACGAGAACGACGACGATCCTGCTGACGTTCTGGTTTCTCTTCTTTCTTCACCGGCTGCGGTTCTACCACAGCTTCTTCGCTGCCACTGAACATTTGTTTCAGCGCAGAGAAGAAACGGGAAAGCAGGCCAGGCGCCGCTGCGGTTGCCGCAACTGGTGCCGCTTTCTTCGCTTCTGGCGCCGCCACTTTCGCTGTTTCAGCGGCTGGCGCTGGCGGTGCATCTGGCATCACGAAAGTCGCCAGAGCAGGCTGCTCAGGACGTTTACGTTCTGCCGGTTCGTCTTCAGACGGCAGCGCCATCTCTTCTTCGTGCAGTTTTGGCAGCAGATAGCTCAGGGTCTGAGTTTCTTCGCCTTTACGGACACGCAGCACGGAGTAGTGTGGGGTTTCCATCTGATCGTTTGGTACTACGATCACGCGGACGCCACCCTGACGGGTTTCGATGGCGCTGATGGCAGCACGCTTTTCGTTCAGCAGGTAGGAAGCAACCTGAACCGGAACAATCGCGTGAACTTCCTGGGTATTCTCTTTCAGCGCTTCTTCTTCAATCAGACG
This sequence comes from Scandinavium sp. NPDC088450, assembly GCF_044900545.1. NCBI lineage: Bacteria > Pseudomonadati > Pseudomonadota > Gammaproteobacteria > Enterobacterales > Enterobacteriaceae > Scandinavium > Scandinavium sp. NPDC088450. The sequence continues at coordinate 2,246 of NZ_JBJDNI010000022.1, forward strand.
CAGAATAGAAAGTGACAGGGATTCGTTGTCACGGATGGTGCCGGTGCCGCTACAACGTGGGCACACGTGGTGGCTGGACTCACCCAGTGACGGGCTCAGGCGCTGACGAGACATCTCCAGCAGGCCAAAGCGAGAAATGTGGCTAATCTGGATACGTGCACGATCCTGACGCACCGCTTCACGCAGACGGTTTTCAACAGCACGCTGGTGACGAACCGGGGTCATATCGATGAAGTCGATAACAATCAGGCCGCCGAGGTCACGCAGACGCAGCTGGCGGGCAATTTCATCGGCCGCTTCAAGGTTAGTATTGAAGGCCGTTTCTTCGATATCGCCGCCGCGAGTGGCACGCGCGGAGTTGATGTCGATAGCGGTCAACGCTTCGGTGCTGTCGATAACGATAGAACCGCCTGATGGCAGACGCACTTCACGCTGGAAAGCAGATTCAATCTGCGATTCGATCTGGTAGTGGCTGAACAGCGGGATTTCACCGGTGTAGAGCTTAATTTTGCTGCTGAAATCTGGACGGCCCAGCGCAGAGATATGCTGGCGAGCCAGCTCAAGCACTTTCGGGTTATCGATAAGGATTTCACCAATGTCCTGACGCAGATAATCGCGGAAGGCACGGACGATAACGTTGCTTTCCTGGTGGATCAGGAACGGGGCAGGGCGGCTTTCAGAGGCTTTCTGAATCGCTTCCCAGTGCTTCAGACGGAAGCTTAAATCCCACTGCAGCGCTTCGGCAGATTTGCCGACACCCGCAGTGCGCACAATCAGGCCCATGCCGTCTGGCAGTTGCAGGCTGGAGAGCGCTTCTTTGAGTTCGGTACGGTCGTCACCTTCGATGCGGCGAGAGATACCACCGGCACGCGGGTTGTTTGGCATCAGCACCAGGTAGCTACCGGCCAGGCTGATAAAGGTGGTCAGTGCCGCACCTTTGTTGCCGCGCTCTTCTTTATCAATCTGCACAATGACTTCCTGGCCTTCGCGCAGAACATCTTTGATGTTCGGGCGGCCATGCGCATTGTAGTTTGACGGGAAGTATTCGCGAGCGATTTCTTTAAGAGGGAGGAAACCGTGACGCTCAGCACCGTAATCTACGAATGCGGCTTCAAGGCTAGGTTCGATACGGGTAATTTTGCCTTTGTAGATGTTTGCTTTTTTCTGTTCGTGTCCTGGGCTTTCGATATCCAGATCGTACAGACGCTGCCCATCCACGAGGGCGACACGCAACTCTTCTTGCTGAGTGGCGTTGATTAACATTCTTTTCATCGTAACTTACTCATTATTCTTGCATTGACGACTAAGCTACGGGCAGAGTTTTCCTTGCCGGGGGTAAACCGATGGCCTCGTGACTGTTCACGTCGCCAACCTCACGGTTGTCGCTCGCTTAAGAGGCGCAAAGTGTCGGTAGCCTGCGTTTCAAACGGAAACACAGCGCAATTATTCAGGGGAACAGCCTGGGAATGATTCTCCAGAGAAGGTTCCTTCTATACTCAGTGTTTTTCAAGTCGCAGATGGTTGGCTTCACCTGCTTACCCCAGTCATCTACTGGAGTAGCGCCTGGAGATCCCAGGTTTGCCGCCTTCCTGCGGCTTGAAATTCAGAGTATCAACCGGTAAGGACTGCAACCCGCAGCCCGCTAACTGTCTGAAAGATAAATACGTCTTACGCCATTGCTGCATAAAAAATCATTCAGACAAAATGGGTCATTCCGCTTACTGCTTGTACTCACAAGATATCAGCACGGAAAACGGCATCATTATTCCTTGCTCACCCTGTTATAGCAAGATGACTTTTACCATTTATCACCCGGTTACTCACAGTTTTTTCACTTTCCTGAACGGATTGTTCTAATAACCATCAATTCAGTCAGTGAGATAAAAAAGGAGTGCCGCTGACGTCATAATATAAGCACAGAAAAAGGAGTGGCGCGAATGCGTGTGCCTCTTTAGAATCGCCCCCCATGAAAACTGAGACTCCGACCGTAAAAATGGTTGCCATCGCCGAAGATGAGGCGGGGCAGCGAATTGATAATTTTTTGCGCACCCAGCTTAAGGGTGTGCCGAAAAGCATGATTTATCGCATCCTGCGTAAGGGTGAAGTGCGCGTAAACAAAAAGCGCGTTAAGCCGGAATATAAGCTGGAAGCGGGCGATGAAGTCCGTATTCCGCCCGTGCGCGTAGCCGAGCGTGAAGAAGACGCTGTATCACCGCATCTGCAAAAAGTGGCCGCACTGAGCGACGTTATCCTTTATGAAGATGACCATATTCTGGTGCTGAACAAACCCTCAGGCACAGCGGTACATGGCGGCAGCGGTCTGAGCTTTGGCGTGATTGAAGGACTGCGCGCATTGCGTCCTGAAGCACGTTTCCTTGAGCTTGTTCACCGTCTTGACCGCGACACTTCAGGTGTGCTGCTGGTTGCCAAAAAACGCTCAGCACTGCGCTCCTTGCACGAACAATTGCGTGAAAAGGGTATGCAGAAAGATTACCTGGCGTTAGTGCGCGGGCAGTGGCAGTCACACATGAAAGTGGTGCAGGCCCCGTTGCTGAAAAATATTCTGCAAAGCGGCGAGCGTATTGTGCGTGTGAGCCAGGAAGGGAAACCGTCCGAAACTCGCTTTAAAGTCGAAGAGCGCTTTACCCACGCGACGCTGGTTCGCTGTAGCCCGGTGACAGGGCGCACGCACCAGATTCGTGTGCATACGCTGCATGCGGGTCATCCGATAGCGTTTGATGATCGTTATGGCGACCGTGAATTTGACAGACAGCTTGCTGGCACGGGCCTTAACCGTCTGTTCCTGCATGCGGCAGCGTTAAAGTTCACGCATCCGGGAACGGGTGAAACGCTGCGTATCGAAGCGCCCATGGACGAGCAACTTAAGCGCTGCTTGCAAGTACTGCGGAGTCAGAAGTAATTCAGTTGCCCGGCGCCACTGCGTTTGCCGGGCCTACTACTCTATGGACTTGTAGGCCGGGTCAGCGATAGCACCACCCGGCAACAGTTAACGTTGTAAAGGATTGTGCTGCTCGTGCCTCAGCATTTTGCACAGCGCAATCAACGGCAGCCCGACCAGCGTATTCGGGTCTCTGCCTTCCAGCCTGTTGAACAAACTGATCCCCAACCCTTCACTTTTAAAACTTCCCGCACAGTTCAGCGGCTGTTCTTTTTGGATGTAATGAGTAATTTCGCTTTCGGTGAGCTGGCGGAAGTGGACGTCAAACGGCTCGCATTCGGTCTGTAAATGTCCCGTAGCGCTGTTATAAAGCGCAAGGCCAGTATAGAAGGTGACGACATGCCCACTTGCTTTACGCAGCTGCTGGTGAGCATTTTCTTCAGTATGCGGTTTACCGGTAATTTTCCCATCCAGTACGCAGACCTGATCGGAACCAATAATCAGATGGTCGGGATAGCGCTCTTTCAGTGCCATGGCTTTAGCCTGAGCCAGACGTAACACCAACTGGCGAGGTGATTCGCCAGGCAGAGGCATTTCATCCACCTGCGGCGCAGCGCATTCAAAAGGCAACTCCAGCTTTTTAAGCAGTTCGCGGCGATAGGGGGAAGTGGAAGCAAGAACTAGACGTGGCATAATTTTTTTACCAGGATCTGGTGATTCGGATTGCGGCATTTTAAACTACAGGCCGCAATGTGTGCGAATAAATGGCAAAAGGCGCCTGAGGGTGCCTTTTTCTTTGACTCTATGACGTTACAAAGTTAATATGCGCGCCCTATGCAAAAGGTAAAATTACCCCTGACTCTTGATCCGGTTCGTACCGCTCAAAAACGCCTTGATTACGCGGGTGTCTACACCCCGGAACAGGTTGAGCGTCTTGCCGAATCTGTAGTCAGTGTGGACAGTGATGTGGAATGCGATATGACATTCGCCATCGATAACCAGCGCCTCGCCGTTATTAAAGGTGATGCAAAGGTTGCGGTGACTCTCGAATGCCAGCGCTGCGGGAAACCGTTCCCCCTTGCCGTTCACACAACGTATTGTTTCAGCCCGGTCAAAAATGATGAGCAGGCTGAAGCACTCCCGGAAGCGTATGAGCCGATTCAGGTTAACGAATACGGTGAAATCGATCTGCGGGCTTTGGTCGAGGATGAAATTATCCTCTCCTTACCTGTAGTTCCGGTGCATGATTCTGAACACTGTGAAGTGTCCGACGCGGACATGGTCTTTGGCGAACTGCCTGAAGAGGCACAAAAACCAAACCCATTTGCCGTATTAGCCAGCTTAAAGCGTAAGTAATTGAGGAGTAAGGTCCATGGCCGTACAACAGAATAAACCAACCCGTTCCAAACGTGGCATGCGTCGTTCCCATGACGCGCTGACTGCAGTTACCAGCCTGTCTGTAGACAAGACTTCTGGTGAGAAACACCTGCGTCACCACATCACTGCCGACGGTTTCTACCGCGGTCGCAAGGTTATCGCTAAGTAATCACGCGCGAGCGTGATGAAGCTTAGTGAGGATTTCCCCGCGTAAGCGGGGATAAACCGAACCAGGCGGCGACGAAACCTTGACACGTCTGACCCTGGCGTTGGATGTCATGGGGGGCGATTTTGGCCCTTCCGTGACGGTGCCTGCAGCATTGCAGGCACTGCACGCTAACCCACAACTCTCGCTTCTTCTCGTCGGCAATCCCGACACCATAACGCCATTACTCGCCAAAGCTGATTTTGAACAACGTTCACGTCTGCAGATAATCCCTGCCCAGTCAGTTATTGCCAGTGATGCCCGCCCGGCCCATGCGGTTCGCAACAGCCGGGGAACCTCAATGCGCATTGCGCTTGAATTGGTGAAAGAAGGCAGAGCGCAAGCCTGTGTCAGTGCCGGGAATACCGGCGCGCTGATGGGGCTTGCCAAATTATTACTCAAGCCGATTGACGGCATTGAGCGTCCGGCGTTGGTGACGGTCTTGCCTCACCAGCAAAAGGGCAAAACGGTGGTGCTTGATTTGGGCGCCAACGTGGATTGCGACAGCACGATGCTGGTTCAGTTTGCCGTTATGGGGGCGGTGATGGCCGAAGAAGTCGTTGGCATCAGTCAGCCGCGAGTGGCACTGCTCAATATCGGTGAGGAAGAGAGCAAAGGTCATGAAAGTATTCGTGATGCTTCAGCGCTGCTGAAAAAAGTCTCCTCCATTAACTATATCGGCTATCTTGAAGCCAACGAATTATTAACCGGCAAAACAGATGTGCTGGTTTGTGACGGGTTTACGGGAAACGTCACATTAAAAACCATGGAAGGCGTTGTCAGAATGTTTCTTTCCCTGCTGAAATCTCAGGGCGAGGGGAAAAAACAACCGTGGTGGCTGAAAATTTTGAAACATTGGTTACAAAAAAGCCTCTCCAGGCGATTCAGTCACCTCAACCCCGACCAGTATAATGGCGCCTGTCTGTTAGGATTGCGCGGCACGGTGATTAAGAGTCATGGTGCAGCCAATCAGCGCGCGTTTAGCGTGGCAATTGAACAGGCAGTGCAGGCGGTGCAGCGCGAGGTCCCACAGCGGATCGGCGCTCGCCTCGAATCTGTATTACCACCAAAAGACTGAGCGTACATGTATACGAAGATTGTAGGTACCGGCAGCTATCTGCCTGAACAAGTGCGTACCAACGCCGACCTGGAAAAAATGGTAGATACGTCTGACGAGTGGATTGTCACACGCACAGGTATCCGTGAGCGTCGTATCGCCGCGCCAGACGAATCCGTGTCCACCATGGGCTATGAAGCCGCAAAACGTGCGCTGGAGATGGCGGGCGTTGATGCTGAGCAGATTGGCCTGATTGTGGTGGCGACCACTTCTGCCACCCATGCGTTCCCAAGTGCGGCATGCCAGATCCAGTCTATGCTGGGTGTGAAAGGCTGTCCGGCATTTGATGTCGCTGCGGCCTGTGCAGGATTTACCTATGCGCTGAGCATTGCCGATCAGTATGTTAAGTCAGGCGCGGTTAAACACGCCCTGGTGATTGGCGCTGACGTGCTGGCACGTACCTGTGATCCGACCGATCGCGGGACGATCATTATTTTTGGCGATGGCGCTGGCGCCGTCGTTCTGAGTGCTTCCGAAGAGCCGGGGATCATCTCCACGCACCTGCATGCAGATGGCAACTACGGTGAATTGCTCACCCTGCCCAATGCCGATCGCGTTCATCCGGAAAATTCTATTCACCTGACCATGGCTGGAAACGAAGTTTTCAAAGTGGCGGTGAAAGAACTGGCCAATATCGTCGAAGAGACGCTGGCGGCGAATAATCTGGATCGTAGCGAACTCGACTGGCTGGTGCCTCATCAGGCCAACCTGCGCATTATCAGTGCGACAGCGAAGAAGCTGGGCATGCCGATGGATAATGTCGTGGTCACGCTTGACCGCCACGGGAATACTTCCGCCGCTTCCGTGCCTTGCGCGTTTGACGAAGCCGTGCGTGATGGCCGTATTAAGCGTGGTCAGTTGGTGCTGCTTGAAGCCTTCGGCGGTGGATTCACCTGGGGCTCAGCACTGGTTCGTTTCTAATTAAGGATTACAACATGACGCAATTTGCTTTTGTGTTCCCGGGACAGGGTTCTCAGACTGTCGGTATGCTGGCTGATATGGCCGCGCAATACCCGGTTATCGAAGAAACATTCCGTGAAGCTTCTGATGCACTGGGCTACGATCTGTGGGCGCTGACTCAGCAGGGTCCGGCTGAAGAACTGAACAAAACCTGGCAGACACAGCCTGCGCTGCTGACCGCTTCCGTTGCGCTGTACCGCGTATGGCAGCAGCAGGGCGGCAAAACGCCAGCGCTGATGGCAGGTCACAGCCTGGGCGAATATTCTGCGCTGGTTTGTGCAGGCGTCATTGCCTTCGCCGATGCCGTTCGTCTGGTTGAACTGCGCGGTAAATTCATGCAGGAAGCTGTGCCAGAAGGCACGGGCGGTATGTCTGCCATCATCGGTCTGGATGATGCGGCAATCGCCAAAGCCTGCGAAGAGTCTGCTGAAGGGCAGGTGGTTTCGCCGGTGAACTTTAACTCACCGGGCCAGGTGGTTATCGCCGGGCATAAAGAAGCCGTTGAGCGTGCTGGTGCGGCTTGTAAAGCTGCTGGCGCGAAGCGTGCGCTGCCGCTGCCGGTTAGCGTGCCATCTCACTGTGCGTTGATGAAACCAGCTGCGGAAAAACTGGCTGCTGAACTGGCGAACATTACCTTCAGCGCCCCACAGACTCCGGTTATCAATAACGTAGACGTGAAGTGCGAAACCTCTGCAGACGCTATTCGCGATGCGCTGGTTCGTCAGCTCTACAGCCCGGTTCAGTGGACCAAAACCGTTGAGTTCATGGCCTCTCAGGGCGTTGAACATTTGTATGAAGTGGGTCCGGGTAAAGTCCTCACCGGCCTGACAAAACGTATTGTTGACACCCTGACTGCGTCGGCCATTAACGAGCCAGCGGCACTGTCAGCGGCGCTTGAACAATAATAAGAGGAAAAGCAAAACCATGAGTTTTGAAGGAAAAGTTGCACTGGTTACTGGTGCAAGCCGCGGCATTGGCCGTGCGATTGCTGAAACACTCGTTGCCCGTGGCGCGAAAGTTGTCGGCACAGCAACCAGCGAAAGCGGTGCTCAGGCCATCAGCGATTATCTGGGTGCGAATGGGAAAGGTCTGATGTTGAATGTGACCGATCCAGCATCTATCGAATCTGTTCTGGAAAATATTCGTGCAGAGTTTGGCGAAGTGGACATTCTGGTCAATAATGCCGGGATCACTCGTGATAACCTGTTAATGCGAATGAAAGATGATGAGTGGAACGACATTCTCGAAACCAACCTGTCATCTGTTTTCCGTCTGTCAAAAGCGGTAATGCGAGCTATGATGAAGAAGCGTCATGGTCGTATTATCACTATCGGTTCTGTGGTTGGTACCATGGGAAATGCTGGTCAGGCTAACTACGCTGCGGCGAAAGCCGGTCTGATTGGTTTCAGTAAATCGCTGGCGCGTGAAGTTGCGTCTCGCGGTATTACTGTGAACGTTGTTGCTCCGGGCTTTATTGAAACGGACATGACGCGTGCGCTGTCAGATGATCAGCGTGCGGGTATTCTGGCGCAAGTTCCAGCGGGTCGCCTTGGCGATGCAAAAGAAATCGCCAGTGCGGTGGCATTCTTAGCCTCTGACGAAGCGGGTTACATCTCTGGTGAGACTCTGCACGTCAACGGCGGAATGTACATGGTCTGACCGTAGTTTGCACAAAATGCTCAGGAACCGCGCAGTCTGTGCGCTCCTGGACATAATAACGTGCAAAATGATTTGCGTTATTGGGGCAAACAGCCGCAAAATAGCGTAAAATCGTGGTAAGACCTGCCGGGATTTAGTTGCAAATTTTTCAACATTTTATACACTACGAAAACCATCGCGAAAGCGAGTTTTGATAGGAAATTTAAGAGTATGAGCACTATCGAAGAACGCGTTAAGAAAATTATCGGCGAGCAGCTGGGCGTTAAGCAGGAAGAAGTTACCAACAATGCTTCCTTCGTTGAAGACCTGGGCGCTGATTCTCTTGACACCGTTGAGCTGGTAATGGCTCTGGAAGAAGAGTTTGATACTGAGATTCCGGACGAAGAAGCTGAGAAAATCACCACCGTTCAGGCTGCCATTGATTACATCAACGGTCACCAGGCGTAAGTGAACATCTCCAGGCGGTCATTCGACCGCCTGAGTTTTATCTTTTAGTCCCACATTTCTCTTTTTTATCCCTCCCTGGAGGACAAACGTGTCTAAGCGTCGTGTAGTTGTGACCGGACTTGGCATGTTGTCTCCTGTCGGCAATACCGTAGAGTCCACCTGGAAATCTCTTCTTGCCGGTCAGAGCGGCATCAGCCTAATCGACCATTTCGATACTAGCGCCTATGCAACGAAATTTGCTGGCTTAGTAAAGGATTTTAACTGTGAAGACATTATCTCGCGCAAAGAACAGCGCAAGATGGATGCTTTCATTCAATATGGAATTGTCGCTGGCGTTCAGGCCATGCAGGATTCTGGCCTTGAAGTGACGGAAGAGAACGCCACACGTATCGGTGCTGCTATCGGCTCCGGCATTGGCGGTCTTGGTCTAATCGAAGAAAACCACAGTTCGCTTGTGAACGGCGGTCCACGTAAAATTAGCCCATTCTTCGTCCCGTCTACGATTGTTAACATGGTGGCCGGTCATCTGACCATCATGTTTGGTTTACGTGGCCCTAGCATTTCTATTGCCACGGCGTGTACTTCCGGTGTGCATAACATCGGTCATGCTGCACGTATGATTGCCTACGGCGACGCTGACGCGATGCTCGCAGGTGGTGCTGAGAAAGCCAGTACCCCGCTGGGTGTAGGTGGTTTCGGTGCAGCACGCGCACTCTCTACTCGCAACGATAACCCACAAGGCGCAAGCCGTCCGTGGGATAAAGATCGTGATGGCTTTGTACTGGGTGACGGCGCAGGCATCATCATGCTTGAAGAGTATGAGCACGCGAAAAAACGCGGCGCGAAAATCTACGCTGAAGTGGTTGGCTTTGGTATGAGCAGCGATGCCTACCACATGACCTCACCGCCGGAAAATGGCGCAGGTGCAGCCCTGGCCATGGTTAACGCGATTCGCGACGCGGGCATTGCACCGGGTCAGATTGGCTACGTTAACGCCCACGGCACGTCCACTCCGGCAGGCGATATCGCTGAAGCTCAGGCAGTGAAGTCTGTGTTTGGTGCAGACGCAAGCCGCGTGATGGTCAGTTCCACTAAGTCGATGACAGGTCACCTGTTAGGCGCGGCGGGTGCGGTTGAGTCAATCTACTCCATCCTGGCTCTGCGCGATCAGGCTGTTCCACCGACCATTAACCTGGATAATCCGGAAGAGGGCCTTGGCCTGGATCTGGTTCCGCACGAAGCGCGTCAGGTTAGCGGCATGGAATACACACTGTGTAACTCCTTCGGCTTTGGCGGCACCAACGGCTCTCTGATCTTTAAAAAGGTCTGACAGCCAGCCAGATGAATAAGGCCTGCTTAGCAGGCCTTTTCTTTAGGTATTATCCGCTGGTCCCCTTGAGCTTTCCTGTCAGACTGAAAGGCCATTGATTAGGAGATGCCATGTTGATGATTAATGGTATTAACCAGGATTTTCTGAGCGCCAGCGATCGCGGCCTGCAGTTTGGTGACGGGTGTTTCACCACCGCCCGCATTCAGCACGGTGAAATCGCGTTTTTCACCCAGCATCTTGAGCGTCTACAGAAAACCTGCGCCGCATTATTTATCCCCTTTACCGATTGGGCCACGCTCGCCGAAGAAATGCAGGCACTGGCAAAGACGGTGGACGAAGGTGTGCTGAAAGTCGTTATTACGCGCGGCAGCGGCGGACGCGGCTATAGCACTAGTGGCTGCCAGTCGCCCACTCGCATTCTGTCGGTTTCTCCCGCCCCTGCACATTATCCCCGCTGGCAAAGCGAAGGCATTACGCTCGCATTAAGCCCTGTGCGCCTTGGTCGTAACGCCATGCTGGCGGGATTAAAACATCTCAATCGTCTCGAACAGGTCTTAATCCGCTCGCATCTTGAACAGACTACTGCCGATGAGGCGTTGGTCCTTGACAGTGAAGGGTGGGTTACGGAATGCTGTGCGGCTAATTTATTCTGGCGAGCCGGTGATACCGTCTTCACGCCGCGGCTGGATCAGGCCGGAGTGAATGGCATTATGCGACAGCACTGTCTTTCACTGTTGGCACAAAGCCGTTTTCGCGTTGTCGAAGTGAATGCCCGCGAAGAGGCCGTCAGTCAGGCTGATGAGGTGATTGTGTGCAATGCCCTGATGCCAGTGGTTCCCGTGAACCAGTTTGCCGATGCCCGTTATCTTTCGCGCGAGCTGTTTGAATTTTTGGCCCCCCTTTGTGAGCAGTCGATTAAGTCATGAAGAAAATGTTTCGGTTTGTCCTCCTGCTGCTGGTTGTGTTTGCGCTAGCGGCAGGGGTTGGGATGTGGAAGGTTCGCGAGCTTGCGAGCAGCAAAGTCCTGCTTAAAGATGAGGTGATTTTCACCCTTAAAGCAGGCACCGGCCGCCTGGCGTTAGGCACTCAGTTGTATGAAGAACACGTCATCAATCGCCCGCGTGTTTTCCAGTGGCTGCTGCGCGTTGAACCTGAGCTTTCGCACTTTAAAGCCGGTACTTATCGCATCACGCCGGGGATGAGCGTTCGTGAGGTGATGCAACTGCTTGCCAGCGGCAAAGAAGCGCAGTTCCCGCTGCGTTTCATTGAAGGTATGCGTACCAGTGATTATCTCAAGCAACTGCGTGAGGCACCGTATGTCAAACATACGCTGAAGGACGACAGCTATGCCACCGTTGCGGAAGCCCTGAAGTTAGAACATGCGGATTGGGTTGAAGGCTGGTTCTGGCCGGATACCTGGATGTACACCGCCAATACTACGGATGTGCAAATCCTCAAGCGCGCACACCAGAAAATGGTCAAAGCGGTCGATCAGGCTTGGGAAGGGCGGATGGATAATCTTCCTTACAAGGATAAAAACCAGCTGGTTACCATGGCGTCGATTATCGAAAAAGAGACCGCGGTTGCCAGCGAACGTGACCAGGTGGCTTCTGTGTTTATTAACCGTCTGCGAATCGGCATGCGTCTGCAAACTGATCCAACGGTTATCTACGGCATGGGCGAGAGCTATAATGGCAAGCTGAGCCGCAAGGACCTGGAAACACCCACAGCCTATAACACCTATGTGATTGCAGGCATGCCGCCAGGCCCGATCGCCACGCCAGGCGAAGCCTCACTGAAAGCGGCGGCGAATCCGGCGAAAACACCGTATCTCTATTTCGTTGCAGACGGCAAAGGCGGCCATACCTTTAACACCAATCTGGCGAGCCATAACCGCTCAGTACAGGATTATCTGAAAGCACTTAAGGAAAAAAATGCGCAGTAAGTATATCGTCATCGAAGGCCTGGAAGGCGCTGGCAAAACCACGGCACGTGATGTGGTGGTGGAAACGCTCAAAGAGATGGGCGTCAGTGATTTAGTGTTCACCCGCGAACCGGGCGGCACAATCCTGGCGGAAAAACTGCGCAGTCTGGTGCTGGATATCAAATCCGTTGGCGATGAAGTGATCACCGATAAAGCCGAAGTGCTGATGTTCTATGCTGCGCGTGTCCAGCTTGTTGATACTGTTATCAAGCCTGCACTGGCCGAAGGGAAATGGGTGATCGGCGACAGGCACGATCTTTCTACACAAGCGTATCAAGGCGGTGGTCGAGGCATCGATCAACATCTTCTCGCCACGCTGCGTGATGCCGTTCTTGGTGATTTCCGTCCGGACCTGACGCTGTATCTGGACGTGACCCCTGAAGTCGGGTTGAAACGCGCACGTGCTCGTGGCGATCTGGATCGCATCGAGCAGGAATCTTTCAATTTCTTCAACCGCACGCGCGCTCGTTATCTTGAACTTGCGGCGCAGGACCCAAGCATCCGTACAGTTGACGCGACTCAGCCTCTGGAAACTGTGATGCAAAATATTCGTTCCACGGTCATGGAATGGGTCGAGGAGCAGGGCGCATGAAATGGTATCCGTGGTTGCGCCCGCCGTTTGAACAGCTCGTTTCTGGTTATCAATCCGGACGCGGCCACCACGCGCTATTAGTTCAGGCTTTACCGGGAATGGGGGCTGATGCGCTGGTTTATGCGCTGACCCGTTTTATGATGTGCCACTCCCCTGAAGGTCAGAAAAGCTGTGGTAAATGCCATAGCTGCCAGCTGATGCAGGCGGGCACGCACCCGGATTATTATCATCTGCTGCCAGAAAAGGGCAAAAGCACGCTGGGGATCGATGCGGTCCGCGAAGTTAGCGAAAAGCTGTACGAGCGTGCGCGTCTGGGTGGGGCCAAAGTGGTATGGATAGGTGATGCCGCACTGCTCACCGAAGCGGCAGCCAATGCGTTGTTAAAAACACTGGAAGAGCCGCCGCAAAACACCTGGTTTTTCCTGCAATGCGAAGAACCTGCCCGGTTACTCGCCACGTTGCGCAGCCGCTGTCGTCATTTTCATCTTGCTCCTCCGGCAGAAAACTACGGGCTGGCCTGGCTTGCCCGTGAAGTTACAGTGTCACAAGAAAGTCTGCTGAGCGCGCTGCGTCTTAAAGCCGGCGCACCCGCGGCGGCGCTGGATTTGTTGCAGGAAGCGAACTTCGCTCCTCGTCAGCAGCTTTGTGCGGCGCTGGAAGCCACATTGCAAAACGGCGATTGGCTTTCAATGCTTGCGGTACTCAATCATGACCAGGTGGCTGAGCGTCTATACTGGCTGATTTCGCTGTTGCTCGATGGCATAAAAATGCAGCAGGGCGTTACGCAGTTGACCAATGTTGATGCCTGGACACTGGTTCAGCACATCGCGAATCGCATTCCATCTGCCCGTTTGCAGGCGATGGTGACTGATGCCTGCCTGTGTCGGGAACAGTTGCTTAGCGTGACCGGGCTGAACCGCGAACTGATGCTGAATGACAGTCTGCTGCGCTGGGAGCACTGGCTGACACCAGGCAGCACGCTTCCGCTTCCTCATCTCTAAGATATTCACCTGTAAGAAGAGACATTATGTTTTTAGTCGACTCGCACTGCCATCTTGATGGCCTGGATTATCAATCACTGCACAAAGATGTGGATGATGTACTGGCGAAAGCCGCCGCTCGTGATGTGAAGTTTTGTCTGGCTGTTGCCACGACGCTGCCGGGCTATCGCGGCATGCGTGAGCTGGTTGGTGAGCGTCAGAATGTTGTTTTCTCCTGCGGCGTACACCCGTTGAATCAGGACGAAGACTATGACGTTGAAACCCTGCGTCAGTGGGCAGCAGAAGAAGGAGTGGTCGCACTCGGCGAAACGGGCCTCGATTATTATTACACGCCTGAAACTAAAGCCCGTCAGCAGGCCTCATTTGCTCACCACATTCGCATTGGACGTGAGCTGAACAAACCTGTCATCGTCCATACACGTGATGCACGTGAAGATACGCTGGCGATTTTGCGCGATGAAAAAGTGACGGATTGCGGTGGCGTACTACACTGTTTCACGGAAGACACAGAAACAGCAGGCAAATTGCTGGATTTAGGGTTTTACATCTCCTTCTCCGGCATTCTGACTTTCCGTAATGCGGAGCAACTGCGTGAAGCGGCGCGTTACGTGCCACTGGATCGCATTCTGGTGGAGACAGATTCACCGTATCTGGCCCCTGTCCCGCACCGTGGTAAAGAGAATCAGCCTGCGATGACTCGTGATGTCGCAGAGTACATGGCCGTGTTGAAAGGGGTGTCGCTTGAGCAACTGGCGCAGCAGACCACCGAAAACTTCGCCACCTTGTTCCACATTGACCCCGCCCGCCTGCAATCTGCCTGATTCGCCTGCTTATTTTAAAGCTCGTAATTAATAATCAAAGCGAGTAAAGTTCACCGCCGCAAAAGGGGTGGTGAACGGTTTACCTGTAACCTTCAGAAACAACTTTTGTAAATTAGTGCAAGGTTTTCGGCGATTGCTGGTTGAAACGTGATGGCCGTCAAACAAAAATAAACTGAATTATTTTACTCTGCGTAATAAATAAAAGGACACTTAGATGTCCTGTCTACGGCGAGGTTCTCCCCCCTCGCCAATGCGTGAAAGCGTAAAAAAAGCACAAATACTCAGGAGCACTCTCAATTATGTTTAAGAATGCATTTGCTAACCTGCAGAAGGTCGGTAAATCGCTGATGCTGCCAGTCTCCGTACTGCCTATCGCAGGTATCCTGCTGGGCGTCGGTTCTGCTAACTTCAGCTGGCTGCCAGCCGTCGTTTCCCACGTTATGGCGGAAGCGGGCGGTTCTGTCTTTGCTAACATGCCGCTGATCTTTGCTATCGGTGTTGCACTTGGCTTTACCAATAACGACGGTGTTTCTGCACTGGCGGCGGTAGTAGCCTACGGCATCATGGTGAAAACCATGGCAGTCGTTGCACCTCTGGTTCTGCATTTACCTGCTGAAGAAATCACGGCTAAGCATCTGGCGGATACGGGCGTTCTCGGCGGGATCATCGCCGGTGCTATCGCAGCCTACATGTTCAACCGTTTCTACCGCATCAAGCTGCCAGAATACCTGGGCTTCTTTGCGGGCAAGCGTTTTGTGCCGATCATTTCCGGTCTCGCCGCTATCTTCACTGGCGTGATCCTCTCCTTCATTTGGCCGCCAATCGGTAGCGCCATTCAGGAATTCTCTCAGTGGGCAGCGTACCAGAACCCGGTTGTGGCGTTCGGTATCTACGGCTTCATTGAGCGTTGCCTGGTACCATTCGGTCTGCACCACATCTGGAACGTTCCATTCCAGATGCAGATTGGTGAATACACCAACGCCGCAGGCCAGGTGTTCCACGGCGATATCCCACGTTACATGGCAGGTGACCCAACAGCAGGTAAACTGTCTGGCGGCTTCCTGTTCAAAATGTACGGTCTGCCAGCGGCTGCGATCGCTATCTGGCACTCTGCGAAACCAGAGAACCGTGCAAAAGTGGGCGGTATCATGATCTCCGCAGCGTTGACCTCGTTCCTGACCGGTATTACCGAGCCAATCGAGTTCTCGTTCATGTTCGTGGCGCCGATCCTGTACGTTATCCACGCGATTCTGGCAGGTCTGGCCTTCCCGATCTGTATCCTGCTGGGTATGCGTGACGGTACGTCCTTCTCCCACGGTCTGATCGACTTCATCGTTCTGTCTGGCAACAGCAGCAAACTGTGGCTGTTCCCGATTGTGGGTCTGTGCTACGCCGCGGTGTACTACACCGTGTTCCGTGTGCTGATTAAAGCACTGGATCTGAAGACGCCAGGTCGTGAAGACGCGACCGAAGACAGCAAAGCTGGCGCAACCAGCGAAATGGCTCCGGCCCTGATTGCTGCCTTCGGCGGTAAAGAAAACATCACCAACCTTGATGCCTGTATCACACGTCTGCGTGTGAGCGTGGCAGATGTGGCGAAAGTTGATCAGCCTGGTCTGAAAAAACTGGGTGCCGCAGGTGTGGTTGTTGCAGGTTCTGGCGTTCAGGCAATTTTCGGGACTAAATCCGATAACCTGAAAACCGAAATGGATGAGTACATCCGCAACAACTAAGCCATAAAGGTAGGGGAGACTAAGGCAGCCATCAGGCTGCCTTTTTTATGCGAGGTAAACTGCAAAACCTTCTCTTCAGAGAAGGTTTTTAGTGTTTGCACCCTCTCCACGTGGGAGAGGGACGGGGTGAGGGCACCAGACCGCTCGGAGTTGGTGTAAAACTCAGAAATCGTAGCTTGCTGAAACTGAGAAGTTCAGCGGTGCACCGTAGACGAGATAGGAACCGACGTAGTCGTAATACTCTTTGTCGAACAGGTTATTGACGTTGGCCTGCAGGGCAAAGTTCTTCGTCACCTGATAGCGGCTAAACAGGTTAACCAGGCCATAGCTGCCCTGGTCAATATAGTCGCGCCCGTTTGGTCCACCGTCGACATCACTCCAGATTTTGCTCTGCCAGTTAACGCCACCACCTACGGCCAGTTCTGGCATCATCGGCAGTTGATAACGGGTGAACAGCTTCAGGGTGGTACGCGGCTGATCTGAACTGACCGCATTGCCACTTTTATCTTCTGCGACATAACGTGTGGCACCAAAGGTGAGCTGCCAGTTATCGGTTAATGCGCCATTCAGCTCGAATTCAACACCTTTACTGACCACGCCATCCAGCGATTCGTAAATCGACTCGCCGCTTGGCAAATAGGTATACGTGTTGTTGGCGACATTGTCTTGCTCGATACGGAATACTGCCAGAGAGGTGGTCAGGCGGGTATTAAACCAGTCGGCTTTCACGCCTGCTTCGTAACTCTTGCCGGTCGTCGGGTCGAGATAACGTCCGTTGGCATCGCGTTTATCCTGCGGCTGGAAGATGTTGGTGTAGCTGGCATATGCCGACCAGTCTTCATTGATGTCATAGACCAGCCCGGCATAAGGTGTCACATCGTCCTTGGTGCTTTCCAGACGCGTATCAGGCGCGCCTGCTGGATTGTATTTAATGTTGTAGTTGGTGTAGCGAGCGCCGACAATCAGGTGCAGCGGATCGGCCAGTGAGAAGCGAACTGAAGAGTAAGCGGATGACTGGCGGATATCATCCTTGCTGTACAGCTTCCATGCGGTCCACTGCGGGTCGGCGATGTTGCTGTTCCAGTTGTTGAAGCTGCCGATATCCACCATGCCGTACAGCGAGTCAGGCAGGGAATTATCGTAATGGTTGCGCTGACGGCTCAGGCTGCCGCCGACCATCATTTCATGCTGACGACCGAACAATTCGAAATCACCCCGCAGGAAGGCATCGACCGCATCCTGTTTACGTTCGCCACGGTTCCAGCCGCCATAGCCAACCATCCCGCTGCCCGTTTCTTTGTCCGGATAGCCGTACATGTACATCATTTTGGTGTCGAAGTTGGTGTCGGTATGCATTCCATTGATGTGCGCTTCCCAGCCGTTATCGAAACGCTGGGTGAAATTGGCGAACACTTTGGTGCTGTCTTTGTCCGAATAGGCCCAGTCCGGCGCGACGGTATCGCTGCGGTTGTAATGGGTTTTGCTGCCATCGCTGTACCACGTTGGCAAGCCGCCCCAGGTGGGATCCGCGGTGTTACTTTCCTGATATTCGTAGCCCAGCGAGAGCGTGGTGCTGTCGGTCAAATCCGCATCAACAACACCGTAGAGGAATTTCTTGCGGTAGTGATAGTTGTCCATCCAGGAATCGTTGTCCTGATAACCTGCGATCATACGGCCGCGCACGTTGCCGGATTCCACCAGTGGAGCCTGCAAATCAAGCACGTAGCGCTGCTTATCCCAACTGCCATAGCTTGCGGAAACATTTCCCTGGAACTCGCGGCTGTCCGCGTGCTTGCGAACCATATTGACGTATGCCGCCGGGTTGCCGGTGCCGCTCATCAATCCTGTTGCGCCGCGTACGACTTCAATACGGTCATAAATGGCGGTGTCGGTGGCGGTGTCCCCAAAGTTCCACACTTCGCTGATGGAAGTTGGCAGGTCGTCATAGGCATAGTTGCTGACGAAGAAACCGCGGGAATAGAACACTGTGCGATCACTATCCTGTACCTGAGCGGTCACGCCGGTGGTGTTGGTCAGCACCTGGCCAATGGTTTGCAGGTTCTGATCCTTCATACGCTGCTGGCTGATGACGCTGACAGATTGCGGGATGTCACGCGGGACCAGCAGCAGTTTCGTTCCTGTGGTGGTGGTTTTAACGCTGTAATCCTGGTCCTGAGCGTTGCTGGTCGTATTATCCGCCGTACCGTCGACGACCACGGTTTCTTCATTATTGGTGGCAGCCAGGGCGGAAGAGGGCAGCAGCGCTAAAGCAATGCAGGCGGCGAGCAGCGACGGAGCAGCCGGGAGTCTGCGCTCCCTTGCGCTGGAGTCAAAAGTGAAAGACATACGAAACCCTTGTGTTGTTAGTGTTATAGACGCGGTGTTATTGCATGAAAATGCAAATGCGAAATATACGCATTCATATTATCGATGTAAATAAAGGTAAGAATCGATTTGAAACTTTGTTTTGATTGTGGGATGCGCGGGAATCGTCCGGAACTGATTATCTAACAGCCGCCGAATCCGATTCTGTCTAAGAAAAAGTGGGATCAGGTTGAAAGAACAGGAGTAAGTCGCTCATACTCTTACGTTGTTATCTGAAGATCTGGTTACCGCACGGTAATAAGCAAAAAGGAAAAAATGGCATGGCAGAAGAAACGATTTTCAGCAAAATTATCCGCCGCGAAATCCCGGCCGATATTGTTTACCAGGATGAACTGGTTACCGCGTTTCGTGATATCTCGCCGCAGGCTCCCACCCACATTCTGATTATCCCCAATAGCCTTATCCCGACGGTGAACGATGTCACCGCTGAGCATGAGCAGGCGCTCGGCCGGATGCTGACTGTAGCGGCGAAGATTGCTGAAGCGGAAGGCATTGCTGAGGATGGCTATCGTTTAATCATGAACTGCAACCGTCACGGCGGGCAGGAAGTCTACCATATTCATATGCACCTGCTGGGCGGTCGTCCACTGGGTCCAATGCTTGCGCACAAAGGATAATGGCATGAACTGTGGCCGAATGGGTGTCCTGCTGGCGGCCGTGCTTTTGGCCGGATGCGGTTCTCATCCTGAAATCCCTGTGGGCGATCAACAAACGTTGGTCATGGAAGCTAACGTTCTGGCGGCAGGGATCAGCGCCGAAAATCCTGAGCTGACGTCATCTGAAATTCAGGCGACAGCCTCATCAAAACTCTATAACGAGCGCTCGACGCCGGTCACGGTTCACTATCGTTTCTATTGGTATGACGCCAGAGGGCTGGAAATGCATCCGCTGGAAGCGCCGCGTACGGTGACCATCCCGGGGCAGTCTTCTGTGACGCTGTACGGCAGCGCCAACAGTCTGGGTGCACATAAAGTCCGGCTTTATCTTTATCTTTAAGGGGTAAACAGTAATGAGTAAATTAAGTCGCTATGCGTTTATCGCGGCTGTCGCTGTCTTTCTTGCCGGGTGTGTGGGCCATCGCGAACAGCCTGCACCGGTTGAAGAGGCAAAACCTACGCCTGAACAACCGCAGACGCCACCGCCGACGACAGTGCCTACCGTGCCAACCATCCCAACCCAGCCAGGGCCGATTGAGAATGGCGCTCAGCAGCCGCAACAGCCTGCACCACGTGTTCGTCATTATGACTGGAACGGCGCAGCGCAGCCGCTGGTCAGCAAAATGGTTCAGTCTGAGGGGATTACTGCAGGCAGCATCCTGCTGGTCGATAACGTGAATAATCGCACTAACGGCTCCATTAACACCACCGAAGCGACCGCAGCCCTGAGTAATGCCCTGAAGGGGAACAGCAAATTTACGCTGGTTTCTTCACAACAGCTCGCCGTAGCGAAACAGCAACTGGGCCTTTCACCGCAGGACAGCCTGGGATCGCGTAACAAAGCGATGGGCCTGGCCCGCACCGTCGGCGCACAGTACGTGCTGTATTCCAACGCCACCGGCAATGCAAACGCGCCAACGCTTTCCTCACAATTGATGCTGGTCCAGACTGGCGAGATCATCTGGTCAGGTAAAGGTGCGGTTACACAGCAATAAGCTTACGCGAGACGAACTGCTGTCGCGCCACTTTCCCGATTTCACTCCCGTCGAAGATGCTGCTGTTAAAGGGCTGAGCGGCGGGAGCTGTCTTATCGAATATCAGGGGCAGCGTCTGGTGCTACGTCAGCATCACGACTCTTCAGCGCCTGATTTTCATTTTCGCCGTCAATACCATGCGTTAAAAGCCCTTCCCGCGACACTGGCTCCGAGGCCACTTGGATTCTACGCGGGCTGGATGGCGGTGGAATATCTCCAGGGTGAGACCTGCGCCACACTCCCGGATAGCCAGCCGATGGCGGCGCTGTTGTATCATTTGCATCAGCAAAAAGGCTTTGGCTGGCGAGTGACGTTGCTGCCGCTGTTGCAGCATTACTGGCAGAACAGCAGCCCGCTAAGGCGTACACCGCAGTGGCTTCGGGTGTTGCAAAGACTGAGAAAGCAGGGTGAACCGCAGCCGTTGCGGCTGGCACCCTTGCATATGGATGTTCATGCGGGCAACCTGGTCATGACTAAAAAAGGGCTGCGATTAATCGACTGGGAGTATGCGGGTGACGGCGATGTCGCGCTCGAATTGGCCGCCGTATGGACAGCCGATGAAACCAGCCGGGCAGCACTGATTGCGGAGTATGCGCGGGTAGCAAAAATGGATGCGACAGCACTTGGCCTTCAGGTGCAGCGCTGGCAACCGTGGCTAAACATGCTGATGACGACCTGGTATGAATATCGCTGGCAGCAGACCGGCGAGCAACACTTTATCGCGTTGGCAGACGAAGGCTGGCGTGATCTGATGAATAAAAGAGAAGAGAGGTAAACGTGGGCCCAGTGATGTTGGATGTTGAAGGATTCGAGCTGGATGCTGAGGAACGAGAAATTCTGGCGCATCCTCTGGTTGGCGGGTTGATTCTGTTTACCCGCAACTATCATGATCCGGCCCAGCTTCGTGAGCTGGTACGCCAGATTCGCAGCGCATCTAAAAATCACCTTGTGGTGGCTGTGGATCAGGAAGGCGGGCGCGTACAGCGTTTCCGTGAAGGTTTTACGCGTCTGCCAGCGGCTCAGTCTTTTGCTGAATTACTCGGGATGGAAGAGGGTGGACGCATGGCACAGGAAGCCGGTTGGTTGATGGCATCAGAGATGATCGCCATGGACATCGATATCAGCTTCGCACCCGTGCTGGATGTCGGGCATATCAGCGCCGCTATCGGTGAGCGTTCTTACCATGCCGATCCGCATAAAGCGCTGGCGATGGCTCGCCACTTTATCGATGGCATGCACAACGCCGGAATGAAAACCACCGGCAAACACTTCCCGGGGCATGGCGCGGTGACCGCCGACTCGCACAAAGAAACTCCGCAAGACCCGCGCGATGAAGCTGAAATTCGTGAAAAAGATATGGCGGTGTTCCGCACGCTGATCACTGAAAATCGACTGGATGCCATCATGCCCGCCCACGTGATTTACAGTGAAGTCGACCCGCGCCCGGCAAGCGGTTCTCCACATTGGCTGAAAACCGTGCTTCGCGGCGAATTAGGCTTCGACGGCGTTATTTTCTCTGATGATTTATCGATGGAAGGCGCGGCAATCATGGGCAGCTACGCGGAACGTGGCCAGGCATCGCTGGATGCAGGTTGCGATATGATCCTCGTCTGCAATAATCGTAAAGGTGCCGCGAGCGTGCTGGATAACCTGTCGCCGATCAAAGCGGAGCGTGTTACGAAATTGTATCATAAAGGTTCATTTACCCGTCAGGAGCTGAGGGATTCAGCTCGCTGGAAGACGGTCAGCGCGCAGCTCAATGAACTGCATGAACGCTGGCAGGCACATAAAGCCACTTCTTAATCTTCCCCTCATCGGGATTAGCAGTGTTGCGAGGATGTAATGATAATTTATTTGCACGGTTTCGATTCAAACAGTCCGGGGAATCACGAGAAAGTCCTGCAATTGCAGTTTATCGACCCAGACGTTCGCCTGATTAGCTACAGCACGTTGCATCCAAAGCACGACATGCAGCACTTGCTGAAGGAAGTGGACAAAATGTTGCAGCTTAATGCCGACGACAGACCTCTGATTTGTGGGGTGGGGCTCGGTGGCTACTGGGCCGAACGCATCGGTTTTCTGTGTGATATCCGTCAGGTGATTTTCAATCCTAATCTGTTCCCGAATGAGAACATGGAAGGAAAGATTGACCGGCCTGAAGAGTACGCGGATATCGGGACCAAATGCGTAAGCAACTTCCGTGAGAAAAACCGCGATCGTTGCCTGGTGATCCTCTCCCGTCAGGATGAGGCTCTGAATAGCCAGCGTTCGGCTGAGTTTTTGCATCATTACTACGAGATAATTTGGGATGATGTGCAGACGCATAAGTTCAAGAATATCTCCCCGCACCTGCAGCGTATCAAAGCCTTTAAAACCCTCGGCTAATCCCACTTTTGCCCGGTGACATCCTGTTCACCGGGCACCTAAACTCTTGCTTATCCACTACACTTGCTCAACATTTCAGCGGCAAAACTTGATTCATATCAATTTTGGTATGACCAATGCACCTCCCATGGTATTCTTCGCTGAAGTTACGTTTTCAGGCGCAGTAACCTGTTGTTAATTAAAGGTTATTTTAATAACTTTTAATTAACAATTGGTTAATAATTTGAGGGGGTCACGTTGACTACACCATTGAAAAAGATTGTGATTGTGGGCGGTGGTGCTGGCGGGCTTGAGCTGGCGACTCAGTTGGGTCGGAAGCTTGGCCGTGGCAAAAAAGCGAAAATCACGCTGGTCGATCGTAATCACAGCCATCTGTGGAAACCGCTGCTGCATGAAGTGGCTACCGGTTCACTGGATGAAGGCGTAGATGCGCTGAGCTATCTGGCCCATGCGCGTAACCACCATTTCCAGTTCCAACTGGGCTCTGTGGTGGATATCAACCGTGAGACCAAAACCCTGACGCTGGCCGAATTGCGTGACGAAAAAGGCGAGCTGCTGGTGCCAGAGCGAAAGCTGCCGTACGACACGCTGGTGATGGCGCTGGGCAGTACTTCTAACGATTTCAACACGCCGGGCGTAAAAGAGAACTGCATTTTCCTCGATAACCCGCATCAGGCGCGTCGTTTCCATCAGGAAATGCTTAACCTGTTCCTCAAGCACTCCAGTAACCTGGGCGCGAACGGTAAGGTAAATATCGCCATTGTCGGCGGGGGTGCCACGGGCGTAGAGCTTTCCGCAGAGCTGCATAACGCCGTGAAACAGCTTCACAGCTACGGTTACAAAGGGCTGACCAACGAAGCGCTGAACGTCACGCTGGTGGAAGCAGGGGAACGTATTCTGCCTGCACTGCCGCCACGTATTTCCGGTGCAGCGCACAGCGAACTGACCAAAATGGGCGTACGCGTACTGACGCAGACCATGGTCACCAGCGCCGATGCAGGCGGTTTGCACACCAAAGAAGGTGAGTACATCAATGCCGATCTGATGGTGTGGGCTGCGGGCATCAAAGCGCCAGACTTCATGAAAGACATCGGCGGCCTGGAAACCAACCGCATCAATCAACTGGTGGTTGAGCCAACGCTGCAAACCACCCGTGATGCGGATATCTACGCGATTGGTGACTGCGCCTCTTGTGCTCGCCCGGAAGGGGGCTTCGTGCCACCGCGTGCTCAGGCCGCTCACCAGATGGCGACCTGCGCGCTGAACAACATCCTGGCGCAGATCAAAGGCAAGCCGCTGAAGGCGTACACCTACAAAGATCACGGCTCGCTGGTTTCTTTGTCGAACTACTCCACCGTCGGCAGCCTGATGGGCAACCTGATGCGTGGCTCAATGATGGTAGAAGGGCGCATCGCCCGCTTCGTGTACATTTCCCTGTACCGTATGCACCAGATTGCGCTGCACGGTTACTTCAAAACCGGGTTAATGATGCTGGTGGGTAGCATCAACCGCGTGATCCGTCCTCGCCTTAAACTGCACTGATTGCCTTATGCCCGGTGGCGCTATGCCACCGGCATCTTTTCTACCTCTTTAAAATCCAATTTCTATCCTTCAGAATGCTCTGAATCACTCGAATCCGCCGTTTCCCGGCGATTTTTTCAGGGGTTTTCTTATATCCAACGTCCCCTTCTGGTTGCAAAATTGTTACCAACAGCAACAAAGGAGGAACTCCCGTGAATAAATCAATGTTAGCGGGTATAGGGATTGGCGTAGCTGCTGCGCTGGGTGTGGCGGCGGTGGCCAGTCTGAACGTGCTTGATCGTGGCCCACAATATGCGCAGGTTATCTCTGCAACGCCCATTAAAGAGTCAGTGAAAACACCTCGTCAGGAATGTCGGAACGTTGCGGTGACGCATCGCCGTCCGGTTCAGGATGAAAACCGTATTGCCGGTTCAGTGCTCGGAGCTGTAGCGGGTGGCGTGATTGGCCATCAGTTTGGGGGTGGACGTGGTAAAGATGTTGCCACCATCGCCGGGGCGTTAGGCGGTGGTTATGCTGGTAACCAGATTCAGGGTTCAATGCAGGATAACGATACGTACACCACCACGCAGCAGCGCTGTAAAACCGTGTACGACAAGTCAGATAAGATGTTGGGTTACGATGTGACCTACAAAATTGGCGATCAGCAGGGGAAAATCCGTATGGATAAAGATCCTGGTACTCAGATCCCACTCGACAGCAATGGTCAGCTAGTTTTGACTAACAAAGCCTAAAAAAGCAGTTTATCTGTTAATTGGCCCCTCATTCGCTCAGGCTGAGGGGCCTTTTTTATGGCTCATTGCCCTGCGACGCTGCGCTTGCCAGGCCTGGTGCGTGTCGTAGGCCGGCGTAAGGCGAAGCCGCCACCCGGCATGGCAGCTGTTGCCGCAATCAGATTTTCAGCATCTGTGGCCACAGTCGCAGCGTAGTGTCCGTTATCTTCATCAGCGATTCGTAGCTTGCGCCTTCACGAGCGCTGATGGACATCCCTTGCAGAATGCAGCTCAGGAACAGGGCCAGTTCGCACACGGGCTTATCGGCAGGGATTTCACCGCGAGCCTGACGTTGAGTCAGAAACTCGCAGAGTGTTTTTTCCTGCATTGCGTGGCGAGATTTTATCGTTCGCGCAATGTCCTTCGAGGAGGCCGCAAGCGTCGCCGAGGTGTTAATCATAAAGCAGCCAGCCGGGGTGTCTTTGCTGGTAAAGCAAGTGGCCACAGCGCTGAAATAATCACGCAGCGCTTGTTCTACCGGCTTCTCTTCACAAAAAAGTTGAGCTTCGTGTTTTTCGGCAAAGCGTGAGATATAGCGATCCAGAACAGCCCGGAACAGGCCTTCTTTGTTGACGAATTCTGCGTACAGCGTCGGGGCTTTCGCACCTGTCGCTTCCACTAAATCCGCAAGTGATGTTGCTTCATAGCCGTGCTGCCAGAAGAGTGTCATGGCCTTATCGAGCGCCGCTTCCCTGTCGAACACTTTTGGTCGGCCACGGCTTTTTTTTACGCAACTTGCAACGTCAGTTGTCATGGTGCCGTTGTACCTCTATGGATGTGTTGAACGTTCATTATAAAAATAAACCCTCAGCATAACCAGCGCCGGATGAGACAAAATAAAATTCTCATATCGATATGAAAAATAAGAGATAAATTATTTATATAATAACCATTATAAAAAGGCGTTGACGTGTGACGCAGATCACATTATCATTTCCCTATCGATCGTTAAGTTAATAATAACGACCCGGCAAAATTCATCTGCAAAGGTAAAAAATCATGAAAAGCATCAAAACTTTCGCTGTTGCTGCCGTCCTGAGTTCACTGTCATTCGCAAGCTTCGCAGCGGTAGAAGTTCAGTCCACTCCGGTTGACCAACACAAAGTCGGCGTTATCTCTGCTGACGCAGGCACCAACCTGGGCTCTCTGGAAGACCAACTGGCACAGAAAGCCGACGCCATGGGCGCCAAATCATTCCGTATTACCTCAGTTACCGGTCCGAACTCCCTACACGGGACTGCGGTAATTTATAAATAAGGCCCTCCTTATTTAACCCTCGGCAATGCCACTGCCATAAAAAAGACCACGACATTTGTCGTGGTCTTTTTTTGTTCTCAGAAAGGGGAGGGTTTACAGCGTTTGCGCCGATGCTTCACCGTGAGTGGTGACATCCACCGGCATACCGGAGCGCACTTCCATCACATGTTCCATCACAGAAGCATTTGTCTGCGCTGAGTTTTTGAAAGCCTGCAGGGTGCTGTTGAGCGAAATGGGCAGCACCTGCGGGTCATCATCAAGATGTTTAGACAGCGGCTGATGCACTTCCACAAGGTGCACACCGTTTGGCTCAACCGACGCTTTGATTGGCGTATTGATGATGTTCACTTTGGTGCCAGGCGTCACTTGCCTGAACAGCGTTTCGATGTCGCCATCACGCAGACGGATACAGCCGGAGCTCACACGCATGCCAATACCGAAGTCAGCGTTGGTTCCATGCAGAAGATACACGCCGCCATAGGCCGACAGGCGAATAGCGTGATGACCCATCGGGTTATCTGGCCCGGCAGGCACTACGGCAGGTAAATCAATCCCGTTGGCCTTGTAACGGGCGCGGATGTTGGCCGTTGGCGTCCACGTAGGGTTGGCGCGCTTATCGGAAACCGTGGTCACCATGGTTGGCGTCAGTGTGTCGCCTCCCAACTGACCGATGCCAATTGGGTAAACCGTGACGCTGTTTTTGCCAGGCGGGTAATAATAGAGACGCAGCTCGGCAAGGTTGATCACCATACCTTCTCGCGGGGCATCGGGCAGCAGAGTTTGCAGTGGAATCGTCAGCACGCTGCCGGCGCGTGGAACATACGGGTCAACACCGGGGTTTGCCTGAAGTAAAGCCAAAAAACCGACATTGTATTTTTTCGCGATAGCTTCCAGAGAGCCGCCATCGTTAGCGACAACGTGAAAACGGTTTTCGCCGACCAGACGGCTGCCAGCAGGTGGAAGAGGCCAGGTATTGGCGCGGGCGGGTAAAGCCACAGCAACAGTTGCAGCGAGGGCCAACAGCGCCATCAGCCGCAGGAAACGCGATTGAATCATCATCACAGCACATCCATAACGGTGATTGAGCAGGGGAAACCCTCATTATGGCGTCAGGCCGTGTCTGGATGTTTCAGTGAATTGCAAAGAGTGTGTAAAGAAGCGGGGAAGAAGTCCCGGCGACAGCCGACGCCGGGAAGGGGATCAGGCGACAGCGTTCTCTTCAAGCTGTTGCATAAAGTTGCGCACCCATTCCATTCTGGCCTTGCGTTCGGTCAGCTCCTGGAAGAACTTCAGGCGTGTCGGCCCATCCAGACGATAGTGTTGAGGCTGCTTCTGCAACAGGCCGATAAGCCAGGCAGGGTTCACGTGATTCTTTTCATTGAACTCAATCACGCCGCCTTTCTCATTCCCTTCAAGCTTGCGAATGCCCAGTTTTTGCGCCTGCTGGCGAAGACGAGCAATATCCAGCAGGTTACGTGCGGCATCCGGCAGCAGACCGAAGCGGTCGATAAGCTCAACTTTCAGCTCATCGAGCTCCTGCTCGCCTTTGGCACTGGCAATACGTTTATAGAAAGAGAGGCGGGTGTTAACGTCCGGAATAAAATCGTCCGGCAGCAATGACGGCATACGCAGCTCAACTTCGGTCTGCTGGCTGGTGAGATCTTCCAGCGACGGCTCACGGCCCGCTTTCAGCGCATCCACTGCATTTTCCAGCAGTTCCATGTACAGCGAGAAGCCAATGGTTTCCATCGAACCGCTCTGATCTTCACCCAGCAACTCACCCGCGCCACGAATTTCGAGGTCATGGGTTGCCAGCGCAAAGCCTGCGCCTAAATCTTCCAGAGAGGCAATGGCTTCGAGACGTTTTTGCGCGTCGGTGGTCATGGCCTTTGGATGCGGCGTTAGCAGCCACGCGTAGGCCTGATGATGCGAACGCCCAACACGCCCACGTAACTGATGCAACTGAGCAAGGCCGAAGTGGTCGGCGCGTTCAATGATGATGGTGTTGGCCGTCGGAATGTCGATCCCGGTTTCGATTATCGTGGTACACACCAGCACGTTGAAACGCTGGTGGTGGAAATCGTTCATCACCCGTTCCAGCTCGCGTTCGCGCATCTGCCCATGGCCGATAGCAATACGGGCTTCAGGCACCAGTTCTGCCAGGCGGTCTGCGGCTTTCTGGATGTTTTCGACATCGTTATAGAGGTAATAAACCTGACCGCCGCGCAGCACCTCACGCAGAATCGCTTCACGCACAACCAGATTGTCATACTCGCGCACGAAGGTTTTGACTGCCAGGCGGCGAGCGGGTGGCGTGGCAATAATCGATAAGTCACGCATACCGCTCATCGCCATGTTCAGTGTACGCGGAATAGGCGTTGCCGTCAGGGTCAGAATGTCGACATCGGCACGCATCGCTTTAATGCGTTCTTTATGACGCACACCAAAACGGTGCTCTTCGTCAACAATCAACAAGCCGAGGTCACGCCATTTCACGTCGCTTTGCAGCAGTTTATGCGTGCCGATCAGAATGTCGATTTTGCCTTCGCTAGCTTGTTCCAGAATCTGGGTTTGCTCTTTGGCACTGCGGAAACGTGAGAGCATTTCAATGCGCACTGGCCAGTTAGCAAAGCGATCGCGGAAGTTGTCGAAATGCTGCTGAGCAAGCAGGGTAGTCGGCACCAGCACCGCAACCTGTTTGTTGTTTTCTACTGCCAGGAAAGCGGCGCGCATGGCCACTTCGGTTTTACCGAAGCCCACATCGCCGCACACCAGTCGGTCCATTGCCAACGGCTGGCACATATCACTCAGCACGGCATTGATGGCTTGCGCCTGGTCTGGGGTAGTTTCAAACGGGAAGCTGTCGCAGAAGAGCTGATATTGCTCGCGATCGTGTTTAAAGGCATAACCTGATTTGGCTGCTCGCTGCGCGTAGATATCGAGCAGTTCAGCCGCTACATCACGAACTTTTTCCGCCGCTTTTTGACGTGCTCTTGCCCAGGCATCGCCACCCAATTTGTGCAGCGGAGCATTGTCTTCCGCGCCACCGGCGTAACGGCTAATCAGATGCAGAGAAGACACAGGAACATACAGTTTCGCGTCATTGGCATAGATGAGCATCAGATATTCAGCGGTGATGCCGCCTGCTTCCAGCGTCGTCATGCCGGCATAACGGCCCACACCATGTTCCAGATGGACGACGGGTTGTCCTTCATGCAATTCGGCAAGATTGCGAATCAGCGTGTCCGGGTTGATGGTGCGACGCGAATCCTGACGGCGACGAGCTACACGCTCGCCGAGCAGATCGCTTTCGCAAATTAACGCCCGATTGCGCAGCGTATCAATATAGCCGTGCTCGGCAGAGCCAGTTATCAGAAAACGACCATTCCCCGTGGCTTCGTCAAGGCGCTGAATGCGTTTAGGGGCCAGCTTGATGCGTGACAGCAGTTCACCCAGCGCTTCACGACGGCCTTCGCTTTCGACTGAGAAAATCACCGGGCCTTCAAAAGACTCAAGGAAGCGACGAAGGTTATCGAGCGGCGCTTTGTTCTGCGCCTGTACCGCCAGGTCTGGCAGCTTTTGATAGTCCAGATTCACGTTGGCGGCTTTTTCAGCGAGCTGCTCTGTTTTGAGCTGTACGCGCGGCCATTTTTTCAGCTCGCTAAACAATTCATCGACACGAAGCCACAGTTGGGTTGGTGGCAGAAGAGGGCGCATCGGGTCAACACCACGATTTTCGAAACGTGCTTGCGTATCGATTTCAAAACGCTGTGCACTGGCTTCCGGATCGCCGGTGCTGACCAGCAGCGTATTTGCCGGGAAATAGCTAAACAGCGGTGGCAAAGGTTCGCTAAAGAAAAGAGGCTGCCAGTATTCAATACCCGCAGGCAAGGTGCCTTTGCTGACCTGCTGGTAGATATGCTCGGCATCACGTTTAACGTCGAACTTATCTCGCCACTGGCTGCGAAACAGCTCGATAGCGGTTTTGTCCGTTGGGAACTCGTGTGCGGGCAATAAATTGATGGCTTCGACTTCTTCCAGGGTGCGTTGAGTATCGGTATCAAACAGACGCAGACTGTCGATTTCATCATCGAAAAAGTCCAGTCGATAAGGTTGCTCGCTGCCCATTGGGAACAAATCTAACAACGCGCCTCGAGTGGCATATTCGCCGTGTTCCATGACCTGATCCACATGGCGATAGCCCGCGCTATCGAGCTGTGCACGAAGCGCATCACGAGACAGTTGCTGGCCTTTTTTCATCACCAGCGCATGCCCGTGCAGATAGCTGTGTGGGCAGACTCGTTGCATCAGAGTATTGACGGGAACAATCAATACGCCGCGTTGCATGGTGGGAAGCTGATAGAGCGTCGAAAGGCGCGAGGAAATAATTTCCTGATGAGGAGAGAAACTGTCATACGGCAAGGTTTCCCAATCCGCCAGATTCATCACCCTCTGATCGGTGAACTGACTGATTTCGTCATGCAGGCGCAACGCATTTTGCATATCGGGCGCAATCAGCACCACGGGCCCGTTGTGGCGTTCCACAATCTGAGCCACTTCGGTCGCGCAGGCGGCACCGGTCAGCTCACCCAAAAGACGTTGTTCACCTGCTTTGACAGGCAGGGTATAGCGTTGGTTTTCAGCTAGTTCAGGCATAGGTAATGTCAGGTCCCTCGTGGGTTTACCTCTGATTGTGGGGGCAAACCGCCTTTCTTCAATGAGGCTTATTATCCTTGATCATCAGGGTTTAGCAAACCGCCGATGGCCTCATCAGGCCAGTCAGTCAAGGTTGAGTTATTTCTCTTTTTTTATCGCCCTAATTACTGCCCTGAAACAGGGTGGTTTAAAACTCTCGAATTCCCTATTTGGTTGACTTTAAAAGTTCAGGAAATAGGATTTGCGAGTTTGTTGGATTGCGTTATTGGCCACCATGTTGCTGGCCTTCTGAAATTAAAGGATTACTATGAATAAGAATATTATTGATGCGATTGAGCATGAATTGACGCCACAGTTACTTGAGAAAGTATCGGTGTACACGGGCGAAGGTCACGGTCTCATTATTTCCTCGCTGGAAAATGTCATCGCCTATTTATTCGATAAAGCGCACACCTGGCTTGAGTGGAATGAATCGCCGGCGACGCTCCTGAATTTAATTAAAGAGTGCCCTGCGCTGGATTTAGGCAAAACATCCCTGGACACGCTGATGCAGTTTTCTGCCAAAGGGCATGTCATTCACGATATTTTGAACACCATTCTTCCGGACGGTCAGGAGCACTTTGAACGTCATTTGGCTGAAAAAGTCGGCGTCAAGCCGGCCTCTACGTCAGCATTGATGAACCTTGGGACACTGCTGCTGTTCAAACCCATGAAAGCGTATCTGCAAAACAAATCGGCGCAGGGACTGTCGTTAAAATCCTGGCTTAAAGATGAGCAAGTGCAGGGCGTGGATTTGCACCATCTTCTGAATAAAAAGCCGGTGGTGAAGTCTGAGAAGAAAAAATGCAAATCCAAAAAATGGCTTTGGTTGCTGTTACTGTTAGCTTTGCTGGCAGGGGCGCTTTTCATGCTGCGTAGCTGCAATAATGATACTCAAACAGTGGCAACACATTCCACTATGTGGAAAAACCTTGGGGCATTTTTCAAACGTGCATTACCCGATGGCACCACACTGAATATTCCTGAGTTGGGTGTTGAAAATAAACTACTGAAGTTTATTGAAAGTGACAAGCCTGTATCCCCGTCACTGTGGTTCTCCTTCGACCGCCTGTTATTTGAAACCAACAGTCCGGAATTAAAGCCAGAGTCGCAGGAACAGCTGCAAAATATCGCCGATATTATGAAAGCGTACCCGCGGGTCGACTTACTGCTGGCAGGTTACACCGATAACACCGGGACAGATGAAATCAACATGCAGTTGTCTCAGCAGCGTGCAGATTCCGTGAAGCAGGAACTGGTTACGCTTGGTGTACCGGCTGCACGCCTGATAGCGAAAGGCTTTGGCTCAACGAACCCGGTTGCGCCAAATGATTCGGATGAGAATCGCGCGAAAAACCGCCGCATTGAGATTCAGGTGACGCAGAAGTAATCCGTTCACACGCGAATCCTTTCAATAAAGCCGCCTTTAACCACAAAGGCGGCTTTTCTATGCTTTCGGACTTTTGTACCTCTGTTTCACGGCCGAACAGCCAAAACCAGTAACAGACTGTATTTTTTCATTTTAAAATGCTCTTACGGCAGGCCGTATCTGACTTCTCGCATTTACGCTCCCGGCTTTCGCTTATATACTCGGGCTCTAGCTAACAGCAACCAGACGGATTACATGTACCAACCTGTCGCACTATTCATTGGCCTGCGTTACATGCGTGGGCGCGCAGCAGACCGCTTCGGTCGCTTTGTCTCCTGGCTTTCGACCATCGGCATCACGCTTGGCGTCATGGCGCTGGTGACCGTGTTGTCGGTCATGAACGGCTTCGAGCGTGAGCTGCAAAACAACATCCTGGGGCTGATGCCGCAGGCGGTACTCAGTTCTGAACAAGGTTCGGTTAATCCTCAACAGCTTCCTGAAAGCAAAGCCAAACTGCAGGGCGTGACACGCGTCGCGCCGTTAACTACGGGGGATGTGGTTATCCAAAGCCCGCGTAGCGTAGCGGTGGGCGTCATATTGGGGATTGATCCCACGCAGAATGACCCGCTCACCCCTTATCTCGTCAACGTGAAACAAACCGCGCTGGAAGCGGGGCAATATAACGTCATTCTTGGCGAGCAACTGGCCGGGCAGCTTGGTGTAAAAAGGGGCGACCAGATTCGCATTATGGTGCCATCCGCAAGCCAGTTCACGCCGATGGGGCGTGTGCCAAGTCAGCGCCTGTTTAACGTTATTGGCACGTTTGCTGCCAACAGCGAAGTCGACGGCTACCAGATGCTGACCAACATTCAGGATGCCTCACGTCTGATGCGTTATCCCCTAGGCAACATCACCGGCTGGCGTTTATGGCTGGATAAGCCGCTGGAAGTTGACACCCTGAGCGCGCAAAAATTACCAGAAGGCACCAAATGGCAGGACTGGCGTGAGCGTAAGGGCGAGCTGTTCCAGGCTGTGCGGATGGAAAAAAACATGATGGGCTTACTGTTGAGCCTGATTGTCGCTGTTGCCGCGTTTAACATTATTACTTCGCTTGGCCTGATGGTGATGGAGAAACAAGGCGAAGTGGCTATCCTGCAAACCCAGGGCCTGACGCCGCGCCAGATTATGGCGGTGTTTATGGTGCAGGGCGCGAGCGCAGGGGTAATTGGCGCACTGTTAGGTGCGCTGCTCGGTTTGTTGCTTGCAAGCCAACTGAATAATTTGATGCCGATCATCGGCGCGTTTGTCGATGGCGGCGCGTTGCCGGTAGCGATTGAACCGCTGCAGGTGATCGTTATCGCGCTGGTGGCGATGCTGCTGGCACTGCTGTCTACGCTGTATCCTTCCTGGCGCGCTGCCGCCACTCAACCCGCTGAGGCATTACGTTATGAATAAAATCCTGTTGCAATGCGACAACCTGTGCAAACGCTATCAGGAAGGCACCGTGCAGACCGACGTGCTGCACAATGTCAGCTTCAGCATTGAGGAAGGCGAAATGATGGCGATTGTCGGCAGCTCCGGTTCCGGCAAAAGTACGCTGCTGCACCTGTTGGGCGGCCTTGATACGCCCACTTCAGGCGACGTGATTTTTAGCGGCAAACCACTTTCCAAAATGTCTTTAGCGGCCAAAGCCGAACTGCGTAACCGCGAACTGGGCTTTATCTACCAGTTCCACCATCTGCTGCCAGATTTCACCGCGCAGGAAAACGTGGCGATGCCGCTGCTGATTGGGAAGAAGAAGCCTGCTGAAATTCAGGAACGCGCGCGCGCTATGCTGGCGGCCGTGGGCCTCGATCATCGTCGCAGCCATCGTCCGTCTGAACTTTCTGGTGGTGAGCGTCAACGTGTGGCGATTGCCCGTGCGCTGGTGAATAACCCGCGTCTGGTGATGGCGGATGAGCCCACCGGTAACCTGGATGCGCGTAATGCAGACAGCATTTTCCAGCTCCTTGGCGATCTGAACAAACAGCAGGGAACGGCGTTTCTGGTTGTCACGCACGATCTGCAACTGGCGAAGCGAATGAGTCGCCAACTGGAGATGCGTGACGGTCACCTGAATGCCGAGCTGACCCTGATGGGAGCGCAGTAAATGGCTTCTCCGTTATCCCTGCTAATTGGTTTACGCTTCAGCCGTGGTCGCCGTCGTGGCGGCATGGTGTCGCTGATTTCGGTCATTTCGACAGTGGGTATTGCGCTGGGCGTGGCGGTGCTGATCGTTGGTCTGAGCGCAATGAACGGTTTCGAACGTGAGCTGAATAACCGCATTCTGGCTGTTGTTCCGCATGGCGAAATCGAGCCGGTTAATCAACCGTGGAATAACTGGAACGAGGCGCTGAACAAGGTCGAAAAAGTGAAGGGGATTGCTGCGGCTGCGCCGTATATCAATTTCACGGGCCTGATCGAGAGCGGCAGTAACTTGCGCGCGATTCAAATTAAAGGCGTAGACCCACAACAAGAAAGCAAGCTGAGCGCGCTGCCACAGTATGTGCAGAACAACGCATGGGCCGATTTCAAAGCGGGCAGCCAGCAAATCATTCTGGGTAAAGGCGTGGCCGATGCGCTGAAGGTGAAGCAGGGCGATTGGGTGTCAATCATGATCCCTAACTCCGACAAAGAGCATCAGCTTCTGCAACCTAAACGTGTTCGTTTGCACGTGACGGGCATTCTGCAACTGAGCGGCCAGCTTGACCACAGCTTTGCAATGATCCCAATGCCCGACGCCCAGCAGTATCTTGACATGGGCAGCAGCGTGACCGGCATTGCCATCAAAGTAAACGACGTCTTTAATGCCAACAAATTGGTACGCGACGCGGGCGAAGTGACGAACAGCTACGTGTACATCAAGAGCTGGATTGGCACGTATGGCTATATGTACCGCGATATCCAAATGATCCGCGCGATCATGTATCTGGCGATGATTCTGGTGATTGGCGTAGCCTGCTTTAACATCGTTTCCACGCTGGTGATGGCCGTCAAAGATAAAAGCAGCGACATCGCGGTGCTACGCACGCTCGGTGCAAAAGATGGCCTGATCCGCGCTATTTTCGTCTGGTACGGTCTGCTGGCTGGGCTGCTGGGCAGCCTCAGTGGCGTGGTGATTGGCGTGCTGTGTGCCCTGAATCTGACGACCATCATCAAGGGGATCGAAACCCTGATTGGTCATCAGTTCCTGTCGGGCGATATCTATTTTATCGACTTCCTGCCGTCTGAATTGCACTGGCTGGATGTCTTTTATGTGCTGGTCACGGCACTGGTGCTGAGTTTGCTGGCGAGCTGGTATCCTGCCCGTCGCGCCAGCCGGATTGATCCTGCAAGAGTGTTAAGTGGCCAGTAATTCAGTGGAGTGCAGGTGTTGATGTCGCATTGGCTGTAGACCGGGTTAGGCGAAGCCGCCACCCGGCATAAGGTCTGATGGTGATAGCCCGGTGGCGCTGACGCTTACCGGGCCTACAAACCGGGTCCGCGAAGATCAGCCAGCACGCCACTCTTTATGTCCTGACCTGTTGGGTCAGTAAAGAGGAATTACGATGTACTACGGATTTGACATTGGCGGCAGCAAAATTGCCCTTGGCGTCTTCGACAGCCAGCGGCGCTTGCAGTGGGAAAAGCGCATCGCCACGCCGCGAGACAGCTATGACGCCTTTCTTCAGGCTGTTTGTGGGCTGGTTGCTGAAGCCGACGAGCGCTTTGGCGTAAAAGGCAGCGTCGGGATTGGTATCCCGGGGATGCCGGAAACCGAAGACGGCACGCTGTATGCCGCCAACGTTCCAGCCGCCAGCGGCAAGCCACTGCGCCGCGACCTTTCTTCCCTCCTTGACCGCGATGTCCGCCTCGATAACGACGCCAATTGTTTTGCGCTTTCTGAAGCCTGGGACGATGAGTTCACGCAATATCCGCTGGTAATGGGGCTTATCCTCGGCACTGGCGTGGGCGGTGGGCTGGTGTTGAACGGCAAATCGATAACCGGTCATAGCTACATCACTGGCGAATTTGGGCATATCCGTCTGCCTGTTGATGCGCTTGAGATTTTAGGGCGAGATTTTCCGCTAACCCGCTGTGGTTGCGGTCAATTAGGCTGTATCGAAAACTACCTTTCTGGGCGCGGTTTTGCGTGGCTGTACAACCATTTCAATCAACAATCGCTTTCTTCCCCTGATATCGTCGCACTCTGGGAAAAGGGTGACTCTGCCGCCCGCGAGCATGTTGAGCGTTATCTCGACTTGCTTGCCGTTTGTTTGGGCAATATTCTGACCATTGTCGACCCCAATTTAGTGGTGATTGGCGGTGGATTGTCTAACTTTACTGCGATAACAGAAGGGCTGGCAGCACGTTTGCCGCGTCATCTGTTACCGGTGGCACGCGTTCCTCGTATCGAACGTGCTCGCCATGGTGATGCCGGCGGAATGCGCGGTGCCTCATTCCTGCATCTCAAAGACTAATTACAGGGGCTTTTATGCAGTCGCGTCGCTTTCATCGACTCAGTCGTTTTCGCCTTACCAAACGTCGGTTGCACGATCGTCTGCGCCAACGGGTGTTCTTCAGAGATCGTATTGCACCTGAAGAAATGGCCAAACCGAGAGTTGTGGTATTGACCGGCGCGGGGATCTCGGCTGAGTCCGGGATCCGCACATTTCGTGCAGCGGACGGTTTATGGGAAGAACATCGGGTAGAAGACGTGGCGACGCCAGAAGGTTTCGCCCGAGACCCGGCCCTGGTGCAGGCTTTTTACAACGCTCGTCGTCAGCAACTGCAGCAACCTGAAATCCAGCCCAATGCGGCGCATCTGGCGTTAGCGAAGCTGGAAGCAGCGCTGGGCGATCGTTTCCTGCTGGTGACGCAGAACATCGATAACCTGCATGAAAGGGCAGGAAGCCAGCGAGTGGTCCACATGCACGGCGAACTGCTCAAAGTGCGCTGTGCGTGGAGCGGGCAGGTGCTGGAATGGACCGGCGATGTGACCGTTGACGACAAATGCCACTGCTGCCAGTTCCCACAACCTCTGCGCCCACACGTGGTATGGTTTGGTGAAATGCCATTGGGAATGGACGAAATCTACGAAGCGCTTGCTAAGGCTGATGTTTTTATCGCTATCGGCACGTCAGGCCACGTCTACCCCGCAGCGGGTTTTGTGCATGAAGCCAAACTGCAGGGCGCGCATACCGTAGAACTGAACCTCGAACCGAGCCAGGTCGGCAGTGAGTTTGAAGAAAAGCACTATGGTCTTGCCAGCGCTGTGGTGCCGGAGTTTATTGAGCGACTGCTGAAGGGGCTGTGATGCCTTGATTAAATATCGGATGTCCGGTGCAACGCCGGGCATATTCCTGTCTACGTTAGTCTCCGTTCCGCCTGCTTCATGATTACTTTGCATTCAGATATCGAGTTTAACCTGCCTTTTGCTCAAGTACTTCGCAACGAAAAATCAGAAATTAAACCTGATACCATTTCATATGAAACGTGAGAAACCGCAATGAATCAAAGTGCATTCTAAACATATAAGTTTATCGCGCGGTTACACTTGAACATATATAGTAGCAAATTGTTATTTATTACTTATAAAGTCTATTGCTGAATTGTTGCAACTAAAAATGATATGGCGTTAGTTATTCTTTTTTAACAGCTATAGATTAGTGTTTAAATTCTGATCTTCATTTTTTGTGTTGTTTTTGTTCTGGCTGTGATGTTTTATGTGGGTTATTGTGCTGTAATGATGGCTGTAGACTAATTGTTTAAGTAAATTTATTTATTAGGTTGATAATGAAAGTGCTCTTAAAAATTGAATTATAATAAACACTAAACAGATGAGAATTTATTCTTTACTTTTTTATTGAGTGTATGTTTTCATGATGAAAACTAACTAAGGATTCCTGTTCTCTATAAAATCAATGCGGACAGTTGTGAATACATGAATCGCATATAAACAAACTTTTAACATTTCATTTGATTATGAGCATGAACAAAAATATTCTATTGCATGTGGCAATGGCAGCGTGTGCTGTTTTGGTGCTTGCTTTGCCACCACTCGTTGACAGTGTAAATTCGCCTCTGAATTTTATGCCGGTGATCACGACGATGGAGGGCACGCAAAAAGAACAGAATGAAAAAATAGCGACCATTTCACATGCGTTGCAAGGAAATGCTATTTTCTTTTTAGGGGCATCAGAGGTGTCCAGTTCACAAACTGATCCCTATGCAGTTTTTAATTATCTTAACAAAAGTACTCATAAGCCTGTGGTAGCTTATGGTAATA
Source organism: Scandinavium sp. NPDC088450 (assembly GCF_044900545.1). NCBI lineage: Bacteria > Pseudomonadati > Pseudomonadota > Gammaproteobacteria > Enterobacterales > Enterobacteriaceae > Scandinavium > Scandinavium sp. NPDC088450. The sequence goes on from NZ_JBJDNI010000022.1 coordinate 40,771, forward strand.
GTGCAATCGAAAATATTATTCAGTTCTCTATCTTATCTTCCTATAAAGATAATTTATCTGAAAAATCAAGAGTTGTATTATTGATATCACCCGACAGTTTTTATTTCACCAGTTTCTCGCCTGTTGTATTGACAAGAAACCTGCCGGGTACTGTGTTCAAGAGGTTAGGGGCTGATTCAGAGATCAGAACAGTACTTACACATTTTCTGCAGAATGCCAATCCGGATAAAATAAATCATTTGTCATTCGAACAAATTCAACTCCGTGGTTGGAATTTTCAGGACATTAATAAAACAGTAAGTTATCAGTTTAGTAGTTTTTGCGATCTGGTTAAAAATTTTTATCTACGCCATTTTTATTCCAATGAAAATGCTGGAGATGGCTGGCCTGAGTGGGGAACATTGAAAACTGAGCCTGACTGGGCTCTCGAAACTCAGAAGGCAAAAATTATCAATGATAACAAAGGGATCAATGCGGCCAATCATTGGGTGCAACCCGGTTATTATGATAACCCGCACAGAGCAAAAGAGTGGTATCGGAATTCCCCTGATAGGGGTGAAATTGCTGCTTTTAAAAATATGATTAAAATGCTCAAAGAGAGACATGTCCAGGTTGTGGCAATTGTTGATCCTCTTAATCCGTGGGCTATCACTCATGCGGATAGGTTTAAACAGGCCAATGAGATCATCACTTCAACGTTAAAGGCGAATCAAATCCCCTATTTTGATATGTATGACCAACCTTACCAGAACGGCTGGAACCGTGATTACATTCATCCGACCGATCTGGCCTGGGTCGCCATGGATAAATTTATCTACGAGCACTTCTTATGATCATAAAAGCACTCAAGCTCTTTATTTTGTATCTTCTGCTGGGGCTAACCATTGTTGCCTGGTCATCAGTGGACAATTCAATGGACTTAAAAGCTCAATTTGAATACCAACAATTTTGATGGTGTAAATCATGTATTCTAATGCGTCATTTTTCGTTGGTCTTTTTTCAATTGCGTTGGCTTTTGCCGGAATTAATCGATTTCTGAAGCATCGGTTGACCTATTTAGTGTCGCTTTCAGTCATCGCACTTTTTGGCTGGATGCACATTTTTCGCGGCCACTTTGCTGTGCCGGTGCTGGTTTTTTTTGCCTTCTATGCAGTGGCTATCCTCAAAGAGGAAGGCTGGCTGAAAACCTGGCAAGCGGTTATGTTCACGTTACTGCCGTTGGTATTGGTCAAACTCCATCTTAACAACCACTGGGGCATGATTGGTCTTTCATTTATGACCTTCCGTGCAGTTGATGTACTGCTTTACCGTAAGAAAGAGGATACCAAAGATTTTATCCTCTATTTCTGTTATCTGTTTATGCCTTTTGTGATTCTGGCTGGCCCGATGTATCGCTGGAATGCGTGGATTAAAGATATCCGTAGACCGGCATTCATTATGTCAACGGACTTATTTTTGCAGGCAATGCAGCAGGTGTTATACGGCATTGTGCAGAAGTTCCTGTTTGCCATGCTGATCGACCACTACATAATAAGTTATTGGAAGAATGAGCCTTTTAGCCTGACTGTTGGCATTGTGATGTCGGTGGCTTACAGTTTTTATTTGTATTTCGATTTTGCCGGTTACAGCAATATGGCGATCGGTGCAGGGCGCTTATTTGGCTTAACGATCCCGGCAAACTTTAACCTGCCATTGCTCGCGAAAAATCCACAGGATTTCTGGCGTCGCTTCCATATCAGCCTTTCTGAGTGGCTGAGGGATGTTGTATTTATGCCGATTTATATGCATTTGTTGAGACTGAACTTCTTTCGTCTGAACAAAACACTGGCACAGAATATCGGCATTTTTTGTACATTGTTTTGCATGGGCGCGTGGAATGGACTGGAAAGGCACTATGTCGTCAGCGGCATTCTGTTTGGTCTGATGTCAGTGAGCCATAACATGCTGCTGTGGACGGCCAAAAGAAAACCGCAGCTAGCACTCGCTCTTCAAAACCCTATTGTCTCCTTTATCGGCAGGATCGTAACGTTAGCTTGCGCTGCGGTTTCACTTTATATCTTTAGCGGGATGTCTCCAGTATGAATATCCAAACGGAAAGCCAGGCTTTAAATACCTATTTGGTGAAAACATTACTTGACCCCGACAGCCCTGATCAGCTTGCTATCAGTGGCAGCGATTATGCATTAACCTGGCACGAGTTAGGGGAAGCGGTCATTCGTTGGGAAAAAAATTATCAACAGCATTATCCCCAGCACAATGTACCGGTTGTGCTTTATGGTCATCAGCAGGCTGAATTTGCTGTTGCGCTGTATAGCTGCTTATTGCACCGCATTCCTTACGTTCCCGTTGACTATATTTACCCATCGGAGCGCCTGAGAGAGATTTGCGAACTGGCCAGTGCTCCTTTGTATTATGACGTCGAGCGCCAGGCGTTTGTTGAAACGGGTATTCCGGCTAAGTCTTTAGATCAACAAGACCTGGCTTACACCATGTTTACTTCTGGCAGTACAGGCAAACCTAAAGGCGTACAGATTGGCAGAGAGTCTGTCTGGGGTTTTATTCAATGGGTGGGATCGAACTTTTTCCTGCCAGAAAAACCCGTGCTAATGAATCATGCCGTTTTCAGTTTTGATTTATCCCTGATACCGCTGTTAGCCAATCTGGCAAAACAAGGCCATATCGTTTTAAACGCGAAAGAGGATATTGCTTCAGAAGATTGGTTGGTGTCATTGAAGAACAAAAAAGTCTCTGCCTGGATTTCAACGCCTTCTTTTGCTTATCAAAAATTACTTTCTCCGCAGTTTAATGCCGACTATTTGTCGGCGTTACAGGTGTTTGTGTTTATCGGCGAAATGCTGAATAAAGCGCTGGTTAAACAACTGCGCCGACGCTTCCCACAGGCGAAAATCATTAACTCATATGGGCCAACAGAGGCCACGATTGCGACCACCGTGGTAGAAATTACTGATGACATTCTTGCAAGTGACTCAGATCTTCTACCCATCGGCCAGATGATGCCTGACTCGCAGATGGAACTCACTTCAGAAGGCGAGTTGGTTATCTGGGGTAAAAACGTCATGCGTGGTTACCTCGGACTGGCGGAAGAGAACAGGCAAAAGCTTTTGCATCGCCAAGACAGCCAGTGGCGTGGTTATCGAACTGGCGATCTCGGGTTTGAAAATGGCAATTTATATTGCACTGGCCGTAACGACAGCCAGATCAAACTTAATGGTTATCGTATTGAAATAAGTGAAATAGAAAACCGGATTCTCAACATTGCTGAGATTCAGGAAGCGGTGGTGATGCCGCTAATGAAACCTGGGGGCGGTGTCTTACGCATTGTTGCTTTTTGTGTGACGACACTCGCCGCCGATACCATCAAATCTGAACTGGCGAAAGTTGTGCCTTCTTATATGGTACCGGGCCAGATTGTGATTAAAGACAGATTGCCGCTGAACCCTAATGGCAAAGTGGATCGTAAATTACTCGACGCGCAAGCCCGCGTTTGTTAACGCTTCTCAGGAATGATTATGGAACAGCAAATTCTTGCTCTGTTTGAGCGCGTTCTTTCGCGCAAGGTTGGATTTCACGATGAACTGATTGAGTCCGATATTCTGGATTCTATTCTGGCCGTCGATGTGGTTTTGGAAGTGCAGGATGAGTTTGGCTGCATGATCTCACCGACAGATGTAGCAACGGTCCTAAAAACACCAGCCTCTCTCGCAAAATACATTGAGGGAGAGGTCTAGGTTCAGGTCTGCCGGGCGAGATGTTTGCTTTCTCGTCCGGCAACAATCAGCAGAAAACTGACGATATAAAAACAGCAGGCAAGTGCAATGGCGCTGAGGTAGCCAGGCAGCCGCGTGAGATACACCAGACTACAAGAAATGATCACCAGAATGATGCCCGTATACATTGGGTGAGCAATCCATCTAAAAATTCCTCGTTTCAGCGCTGGCGCACCCGGTAAATAATACCCAGCCCAGGTGTGATAACTCCCCAAATCCCGTTTTCCCTTGATCACCAAAATCGTACCTGTGACGGCCAATGCCAGACATACCCAATCCAGTGGCATGACAGGATGTGCGATAAACAAACTGAATCCAAAGGCCAGAATGGGCAGTAGCCACATGATACGCAGCATCGTTGTTGCTGAGGCTGGAATTAACTCTTTTGCGTTCTCAGGCTGTCTGCGGGGCACGATGAACAGCGTAAAGACAACCAGATTAAGCAGCTCAAGAAAAAGCCATACCGTCGACATAGCCCGTCCAGAATTCTCAGGAATCAATAATCACAAGCGTAGCCAGCGTGTGGAGAAAGGGCGTAAGTAAAAAGACGTAATTTGAAGGGAAGATAAGGCGGAGTGAATACCCCGCCTGAAAGAAGTTTAGCGTCCCGCTTTTAACTTCTGGTAATAATCTTCATAAAGACGGCTGGCATCACCGACGTCGTTCTGCCATTCGCCTTTTTTGATGGTGTCCGCATCCGGGTAGAGCGTTTTGTCATTGGCGACTTTCGGGTCCAAAAGCTTGCGCGCGGCAAGGTTTGGGGTTGGATAGCCAATGGTTTCTGCGACCTGTTTTGCCACATCCGGGCGCAGCAGGAAGTTAATCAGCTTCAACGCGCCGTCGACGTTTTTTGCATTAGCCGGGATCGCCAGGCTATCCATCCAGAAGATGCCGCCTTCTTTTGGCCAAACAACATCGAGCGGGGTTCCCGCCTGACGAGCGACCCATGCTGACCCATTCCAGACCATCCCCAGGTTCACTTCGCCTTCCATATACGGGTTTGCCGGGTTGTCGGAGTTGAAGGCCGCCACGTTTGGCATCAGCTTTTGCAGTTCTTTATATGCCGCTTCAATTTCTTTCGGGTCGGTGGTGTTGCCGGAAAGGCCCAGTTTGCGCAGCGCTATCTGGAATACTTCGCGCGCATCGTCGGTCAGCAACAGGCTGCCTTTGTACTCAGGCTTCCATAAATCTGCCCAGCTGGTAACGGTTTTTGGGTCGATGGCATCGCTGTTGACGCCAATCGCGGTTGCGCCCCAGATGTACGGAATCGAGTAGTCGTTATTCGGGTCAAATGGCTTGTTGAGCATCTCCGGGTCGAGGTTACTGAAGTTAGTCAGCTTGCTCTTATCAATCTTCTGGATCATGCCTTCTTTGCGCATCTTGTCGACAAAGTAAGTCGACGGCACGACCAAATCGTATGCGCCTTGCTTGTAGGTTTTCAGCTTGGCGTACATGGTTTCATTCGACTCGTAGGTCGAATAAATCACCTTGATCCCGGTCTCTTTGGTGAACTGTTCCAGCAGGCCTGGCGGTACGTATTCCGTCCAGTTGTAGAAATAAAGCGTTTTGCTGTCATCGGCATGCGCGGCACTCATACCGAGCACCAGCGCTGCGGCGGCAAGCATTTTTTTCATTTCGAGGTCCCCTGAGATTTCGTTTTATCACGAGCAATAATCTGGCTGGCAATGACCATGACCAGAGAAAGCACTAACAGAATGGTGGCCAGCGCGTTCACTTCCGGTGACACGCCGACTTTAACCATAGAGTAAATCTTAAGCGGTAAAATTTCGTAGCCCGGCCCGGTGACGAAAGAAGACACCACCACATCATCCATAGACAGCGTAAAGCTTAGCAACCAGCCCGCCGCGACGGCAGGCATCGCCAGCGGCAGAATGATTTTGCGTAGAATGGTCATTTCACTGGCACCTAAATCCTTCGCCGCTTCCAGCATTCGCACATCAAAGCCTTTCAGGCGTGAATAGACGGTGACCACCACAAAAGGCAGGCAGAACGTGATGTGGGAAAACAGCAGGGACCAGAAGCCGAGCTGTATGCCAATCAGCATAAACAGCACCAGCAGGGAAATCGCCATCACGATATCCGGCGACATCATCACCACAAACAGCATGCCACTGACAAAAGGTTTGCCACGGAAACGGTAGCGATACAGCGCGACAGCAGTCATTGAGCCAATCAGCGTGGCAAAGGTGGCTGACAGCACTGCCATGGTCAGCGAGTGTTGCGCGGCTTGAAGCAGGCTGTCGTTGTTCATCAGCAGCCCGTACCATTTGGTGGTAAAGCCTTGCCAGTTAATGCCAAAGCGCGAGCTGTTGAATGAATTCACGATCAAAATAATGATCGGGATATAAAGGTAAGCATAAATGGCAGTCATAAAACCGCCGCGAAGCAGTCGACCGATCATTCGAGTTCCACCTTCTTGTTCAGCAAACGCGACGCACGCCAGTAAACCAGCAGCATCAGGCCCATCACCACCGTCAGGGTGATGCTGGTGGCTGCGCCAAACGGCCAGTCACGAATATTCAGGAACTGGCTCTTGATGACGTTACCGATAAGCAAGTTCTTTGCGCCGCCCATCAGATCCGACACGTAGAACAAGCCCATCGCAGGGAGCATCACCAGCAAACATCCGGCGACAATGCCCGGCATGGTCAGCGGAAGAATAATGCGAATGAAGGTCTGCAGTTTACCTGCGCCCAAATCTTTCGCGGCTTCCAGCAGCGGTTTATCCAGTTTTTCGATGCTGGAATACAGCGGCATCACCATAAACGGCAGCAGGATATAGACCAGCCCGATGATGACCGCGCCTGGCGTGAACATGATACGAATCGGCGTGTCGATGACCCCGAGCCACAGCAGGAACTCGTTGAGATAGCCTTTGGTGCTGAGGAAAATCTTCAGCCCGTAAATACGAATCAGCGAGTTCGTCCAGAACGGCACAATCAGCAGGAACAGCAGCAATGGGCGCACTTTTTGCGGCAATCTTGCCAGGAACCAGGCGAAGGGATACCCGAGGATCAGGCAGGCCAGTGTCGCCAACAATGCCATGTTCAGCGAATGCAGCAGGACATCAAAATAGAGGGGGTCTAGCAGGCGTGAGTAGTTGTCCAGCGTAAAGACCAGCTTGACGAAGTTGGCGTCATCGCGGGTCAGAAAACTGGTGCCAATAATCATCAGGTTGGGCAGGAACACAAACACCACAAGCCAACCGACAATAGTCGCTATCACCGCCTTCTGGAATTTACTTGTGTTCTTCATCAGCCAGCACCACTTCCCAGCTTTCAACCCAATTGATGGCCATTTTCTGATCCAGCGAATGGTCAAAATCCGGATCGTCTTCGTTGAAGAATTCGTTGACCAGCACCATTTTGCCGTTTTCCAGCTCAACCACGGATTCCAGGGTCATGCCTTTGTAGTTGCGTTCGCGCACATAGCCAATCAGGCCTTCGATGTGGTTATCGTCATTGATTTCATCGACGCGCAAATCTTCCGGGCGCAGCAGCACGTTCAGCTTCTGGCCGGTCTCGACGGCAAAGTTTACGTAGATATTGCACTCGCGGCCTTCCACGTTAGCGCGAACACGCTGTTCATCCAGACGTTCAATCACCGTGGCGCTGAACTGGTTAATTTCACCGATGAAACTGGCGACGAACAAATTTTCAGGCTCTTCGTAAATTTCGCGAGGGGTGCCGTCCTGCTCGATTTTGCCATCGCGCATGACCACAATGCGGTCTGACATCGTTAACGCTTCTTCCTGATCGTGGGTGACAAAAACGAAGGTGATACCGAGCTTACGTTGCAGCGCTTTCAGTTCGTTTTGCATCTGCTTACGCAATTTGTAATCCAGCGCGGAAAGGGATTCATCCAGCAGAAGCAAGCGGGGTTTGTTCACCACGGCGCGCGCGATGGCGACTCGCTGCTGCTGGCCGCCAGAAAGCTGATGCGGTTTGCGTTGCGCGAACGCTTCCAGTTGCACCATTCGCAAGGCTTCTGTCACGCGCGGTGTTATCTGATCGGCGGGGGTCTTTTGCATTCGTAAGCCAAACGCGACGTTCTCGAACACGCTCATGTGTGGGAACAGGGCGTAGCTCTGGAAGACGGTATTAACGTGGCGGTTTTCGGCGGGGACATCAGTGATATCCTGGCCTTCAAGATGAATGCGGCCTGTATCGACGTTCTCAAGTCCGGCGATAAGACGCAAAACGGTTGTTTTACCGCAGCCAGAGGGGCCAAGCAGCGTAAGGAATTCACCGTTATTGATGGTGAGATTGAGATCTGAAATGACTGTTTTACCATCAAAGCCTTTGCGAATCCCCGCTAACTGTACCAGCGGTGAAAGCGAACGCGATTGTGTATTCAATTTTTTACTCTGTCCCATGTAGACGTAACGAAAGGCTGTCGTTACGGGGTTTGTGGTTAACCACCTTAGAGGTTTGACACATAATTAAGGGCTGGCATTCTACGGCAATCCCCTGAAATCGCCAATCATTCTGCGCCCTTGTGGGCTACCTTTAAACCAATCGTCACTGCGATTGAAAAAAAATCTCGTTTGCCGGGACAAAAGTGATCTGACGCAAGAGTTGTCGATCGGGGCTTACTGATAATGTTGTCACAAAAAACGAGGGCGACGACATGGATAAATTACTTGAGCGGTTTTTGCAGTACGTATCTCTGGACACACAGTCGAAGCCTGGCGTGCGTCAGGTGCCGAGCACTGAAGGGCAATGGAAGCTGCTGCGTTTGCTCAAAGAACAGCTCGAAGACATGGGGCTGGTTAACGTCAGTCTGAGCGAGAAGGGCACCGTAATGGCCACGCTGCCAGCGAATGTGCAAGGCGACATACCCGCCATTGGGTTTATCTCGCACGTGGACACGTCCCCGGATTTCAGCGGTAAAAATGTGAACCCGCAAATCGTTGAAAACTACCGTGGCGGTGATATTGCCCTTGGAATTGGCGATGAAGTGCTTTCCCCGGTGATGTTCCCGGTGTTGCATCAGTTGCTTGGGCAGACGCTTATCACCACCGATGGCAAAACGCTGCTTGGCGCAGACGACAAAGCCGGAGTGGCGGAAATTATGACGGCGCTCGCCGTGCTGAAATCAAAAAATATTCCGCACGGTGATATTCGTGTTGCTTTCACTCCGGATGAAGAAGTGGGCAAAGGCGCGAAGCATTTTGATGTGCCAGCTTTTGATGCTCAGTGGGCTTATACCGTTGATGGCGGTGGCGTGGGCGAACTGGAGTATGAAAACTTCAATGCAGCGTCGGTAACCATCAAAATTGTGGGCAACAATGTGCATCCTGGCACCGCAAAAGGCGTGATGGTGAATGCGCTGTCGCTGGCAACCCGCATTCATGCAGAAGTCCCTGCCGAAGAGAGCCCTGAACAGACAGACGGCTACGAAGGCTTTTTCCATCTCACCAGCATCAAAGGCACTGTCGATACCGCGCAGATGCACTACATCATCCGTGACTTCGACCGCAAGCAGTTCGAAGCCCGCAAGCGCAAGATGATGGAAATCGCCAAGAAAGTCGGGAAGGGGTTACACCCGGACAGCTACATCGAACTCATCATTGAAGACAGCTACTACAACATGCATGAGAAGGTGATGGAGCATCCGCATATTATCGAGATTGCCCAGCAGGCGATGCGAGATTGTGATATCGAACCGGACATGAAGCCAATTCGCGGCGGCACCGACGGTTCCCAGTTGTCCTTCATGGGATTACCGTGCCCGAACATCTTCACCGGCGGCTATAACTACCACGGTAAGCATGAGTTCGTGACGCTGGAAGGGATGGAAAAAGCGGTTCAGGTGATCGTGCGAATTGCGGAATTAACCGCGAAAGCGAAGTAACTTCTTCTCTGAAGCCCGGTGGCGCTTGCACCACCGGGCTTCTTTTCAATTAATCCTCAAAGAACCAATACCCGCTGTTGACCAGCGCGGCCAGCATTGCCAGGAAGGAAGGATCTTCCAGCGCGTCGCCAAACTGTTCTGCTGTCAGCACAATGTGGCTGGCGAGTGCATCCAGTGCCGGGCGGTGCGGAGAGTCAATTTTCTCGCCATTGACGAACACTTCGCCATCAATGCGCAGTACGCGCAGACCGCCGAGGCGAACCAGTTTGTCACCTTGTTGCAGCGCGTCATAGATCTCATCGGCCTGATACGGCGGCTCCGGCGGGGAGACATCCAGCTCATGACGAGACTGGCTGACAAACTCACCAAACCACTGTTTGAAGTGCTCCGGCTGGTTGATAAGGCCAAGCATCATCTCGCGCAGTTTATCCAGCTCCTGCGGCAGAATATCGGCCGGATGGGCGCGTGTCTCGACATCAGGGTCGGTATAACGATGTGTACCCAGCTCGCGCTGCAGGACGTAATCGGCGAAGCCGCTGATAAGCTCTTTGCCGCTTGGCGCGCGGAAGCCGACGGAGTAGTTCAGCGAGTTTTCCAGCGAGTAGCCTTCATGCGGGAATCCTGGTGGAATATAGAGGATATCGCCTGGCTCCATCTCTTCATCGATGATGGCATCGAACGGATCGACTTGCAGCAAATCCGGGTGCGGGCAGTGCTGTTTCATCGGCACTTTGTCACCCACACGCCAGCGACGGCGGCCGGTGCCCTGAATAATGAACACGTCATACTGATCGAGATGCGGGCCTACACCACCGCCAGGGACGGAGAAGGAAATCATCAAATCGTCTATGCGCCAGTCGGGCAGAGCGCGGAAAGGGCGCATCAGCGCGGCGGTGGGCTCATGCCAGTGGTTAACGGCCTGCACCAGCAGCGACCAGTTATTCTCGTTGAGGTGATCGTAGCTCTGGAAAGGACCGTGGCTGACCTGCCATTTGCCTTCGTGATGGCTGACGAGTCGGCTGTCCACTTCGTCTTCCATGGCAAGGCCTGCCAGTTCATCCGGCGAAATCGGATCAACGAAGTTAGTAAAGCCGCGCTTCAGCACCACCGGGCGTTTTTGCCAGTAGCGTTCGATGAAGTCAGGCCAGTTAAGCGATAAGTGATAATCCATAATGTTTTATTCCACAGGCAGGTTTCTGTTCGGATTATAACGGATACCGCCGCCAGGCGATGCAGGCGGCGGTAAAATAAGTGACTTATGATTCTTTGGTTTCCGGATGCTGGCGACCGAAGATGACTTCCATTTTCGCCCCGCCGAGAGGGCTGTCTCCCGGCAAAATTTTGCCCTCGTACTGTTCAACAATTTCCCTGGCGACAGAGAGCCCAACGCCCTGACCCGGACGCAGCGTGTCAGCCCTTTGTCCACGGTCAAACACCATATCCCGTTTGCTGTTGGGAATGCCCGGGCCGTCGTCTTCCACAATAATGTGCAGATGTTCATCGGTCTGGCGGGCAGAGACTTCGACAAATTCCAGACAATATTTACAGGCGTTGTCGAGCACGTTGCCCAGCACTTCCATAAAGTCATTGCGCTCGCCAACGAAGCTAATCTCCGGCGAAATATCCAGCGTGATATTGACCCCTTTGCGTTGATAGACCTTGTTCAAAGCAGACGTCAGGTTATCAAGCAACGGCGCGACCGGATGCAGTTCACGGCTTAACAGCATATTGCCGCTACGCATGCTGGCGCGATGCAGGTAATAGCCAATTTGCTGGGAAATACGGCTAATTTGCTCCAGCATCACCGGTTCAGCCTCTTCGACGCTCAGCTTATTGCCGCGTAGTGAACGCAGGGTGCTTTGCAGCACAGCGAGCGGCGTTTTCAGGCTGTGAGTCAGGTCGGTGAGCGTGGTTCGGTATTTGTCGTAGCGTTCACGCTCGCTTTTCAGCAAGCGGTTGAGGTTCATCACCAGATGCGTCAGTTCGCGTGTGGTTTCAGGGTTCAGCGTTTCGCGGTTATGTTCTTCAAGCTCACGCACTTCTTTCGCCAGAGACTCGATAGGCCGCAAACTCCACCAGGCCGCCACCCAAAGCAAAGGAATGACCAACAGCAGGTTGGCTGCCAGCACGTAGATAAACCAGCTCCATACCATATACGAACGCTTAAGTTCGATAGGAATGGTATCCACCACCACAATCGTCAACTGCGGCATTCGCGCGGTGGCCGGGTAGATATTCACCGCCACAGAGTGGGTCATCTCTGAGCTGTCGTCCTGCTGGCGAATCTCATCCAGTTGACGCATCACTTCGTGATCGTTACGCAAAAGCATGCTGGATGAGCCCACGTCGGCCTCGATTTCATGAAAGCCGTTGCTTTTGAGCCAGTCTGGATTGATGCGTTTTTGCAGCCAGGGAAGATCGCGCTGCGTCCACATCAAATGCCCCTCTTTGTCGTAGATTAACGCCATCGTCGGGCTTTGCAGATTCAGGTTATCCGGGATTTTGATACTGAGCTTGTTATCTTCCCAGCGGGCGAGGGTGTAGAAGAGGTTGCTCTCGCCGCGCAGTAAGCGGAAGGTGGTTTTATCAAAGCTGACGCTGTAACCCACCAGTGCGACCATGCCATACGCCAGTGACAGCACCAGCACAACGGCGGCTGTCGCCAGCAAAAAGCGGACGCGCAGAGAGAGCGGTAGCAAGTGCCTGAGCATTTTTTTCATCCGCGAAGTTCGAACAGGTAGCCCTGGCCTCGCACGGTGGTGATCACATCCTGAGGATACTGCGCCTGGATTTTCTTCCGTAAGCGCCCCATCAGCACGTCGATGGTGTGGCTCTCGCGCAATTCAGCATCCGGATAGAGTTGCAGCATCAGGGAGTCTTTGCTGACAACTTTGCCGTTGTTGCGAATCAGCGTTTCCATGATGGTGTATTCAAACGCGGTCAGCTTAATCACTTCGTTATTCACCGACAGTTCGCGGCGCGAGAGATCAACCTGGAACGGTGGCAGCGTAATCACCTGAGAAGCCAGGCCGCTGTTCCGGCGCAGCAAAGCCTGCATGCGGGCCGCAACTTCTTCAATATGGAAGGGCTTGGTGACGTAATCATCGGCGCCCGCGCTTAAGACTTCGACTTTATCCTGCCAGCCTTCACGCGCCGTCAGCACCAGCACGGGCACTGAAATGTCGTGACTGCGCCAGCGGCGAATCATGGTCAGGCCGTCTTCGTCCGGCAAACCGAGATCGACAATCGCGATATCCGGCACATGTTCACCCAGATAGTAATCCGCTTCCTTAGCATCTTCCGCCGCATCAACCTGGTGGCCGAGTTCCTGAAGCTGAACCTTTAAGTGGTGACGCAAAAGAGCATTGTCTTCCACAACGAGTACGCGCATGAGGGGGACTCCCTTTCATTTTCGATTTGAATAGTTTAACGCGATTATGCGGGGGCGGGGATAAACATCAGATAAACAGGGGAGGCAGGGCCTCTCTTTCCCATCTGAGCAGGAAAGAGAGGCGAGACAACTTACTTCAGTTCGTCGACCATAGTGATCGCGCGGCCAATGTAGTTGGCTGGAGTCATTTCTTTCAGGCGAGCTTTTTCGTGCTCTGGCACGGCCAGGCTGTCGATAAACTGCTTCATACCTTCTGCATCAACGCGTTTGCCGCGGGTCAGCTCTTTGAGCTTCTCGTACGGCTTTTCGATGCCGTAGCGACGCATCACGGTCTGAATAGGCTCAGCCAGCACTTCCCAGTTGCTGTCCAGTTCCGCCAGCAGACGATCGCGGTTCACTTCCAGTTTGCTTACGCCCTTCAGGGTGGACTGATAAGCAATCAGTGCGTAGCCAATACCCACGCCGAGGTTACGCAGCACGGTGGAATCGGTCAGATCACGCTGCCAGCGGGAAACCGGCAGTTTGCTCGCCAGGTGTTGCAGCACGGCGTTAGAGAGCCCCAGGTTGCCTTCGGAGTTTTCGAAGTCAATCGGGTTAACTTTGTGCGGCATGGTGGACGAACCAATTTCACCGGCGATGGTTTTTTGTTTGAAGTGGTTCAGGGCGATGTAACCCCATACATCACGATCGAAATCGATAATGATGGTGTTAAAGCGCGCCATGCAGTCAAACAGCTCAGCGATGTAGTCGTGCGGTTCAATCTGCGTGGTGTACGGGTTCCACTGAATGCCCAGGGAAGTGACAAACTCTTCGCTGAACTGGTGCCAGTCCACTTCCGGGTACGCGGCGATGTGGGCGTTATAGTTACCCACCGCACCGTTGATTTTGCCGAGGATCTCCACCTGGTTCAGCTGGCGATACTGGCGTTCCAGACGATAAGCCACGTTAGCCATTTCTTTGCCCATGGTGGACGGCGTGGCTGGCTGGCCGTGCGTACGTGAAAGCAGAGGGATATCGCGGTACTGCACGGCGAGATCTTTAACCGCATCAATCAGTTTGCGCCAGTAAGGCAGCACCACTTCATCACGCGCGGTTTTCAGCATCAGCGCGTGGGAGAGGTTGTTGATGTCTTCAGAGGTGCAGGCAAAGTGAATGAATTCAGACACGGCATGCAGGGCAGGGACTTCCGCCACTTTCTCTTTCAGGAAGTACTCAACCGCTTTGACGTCGTGGTTGGTGGTGCGCTCGATGGTTTTAATACGCGCAGCGTCTTCTTCGTTAAAGTCAGCGACGATTTTATCGAGGAAACCGTTTGCGTCGGCAGCAAAAGCAGGAACTTCCTTGATCGCTGCGTGCGCGGCTAATTTTTGCAGCCAGCGTACTTCTACTTGCACACGGAATTTCAGCAAACCGTATTCGCTGAAAATACCGCGCAGCGCGCTGACTTTATCGCCGTAGCGTCCATCGACAGGGGAAACGGCGGTCAGTGAGGATAATTCCATAGATCACAACTCCGGAGTTAAATGAGCAAGAATTTGTTTGGCCTGAGTGGTCAGGCGATGACGAGAAAACATCAGTTGCAGACGGCCACCGCCGACCTGGTGCCACAGCACGGCGGCGCGAATACCGGCGAGCAGGCTGGCGCGAACTTTGGCCTGCACCTGCGGGCTTTGCAGCACAGCAGGGGAGCCGGTGACCTGAATACGCGGTCCAAGTGGGCTAACCACATCGACATAAATAGCCGCCATGGCGCTCAGCAGCGTTTCAGACTGCAAATCAAAATGATCCAGCTGGCGCTGCAGGCCGTTAATGCGATCGCCGAGCGTATCCATCGCACCTTTGGCGGCAGCCAGCTTACGCTCCAGCACCATCAGGCTTAAGGTATAACGCGTCAGTTCAGCGTTCAGGCCCTGGCGACTGCTGGCGTTCAGCACCCCGAGCAGGGTTTCCAGACCGAGGCGAAGATTGGCTTCACTGCCACCGAAGACACCCAGAGTGGAATCCGGGTTGAGATCGATAACGCTGTTCAGCGAGACGTGCAGGGCGTCGCTATCGCAATGCCCTTGATGCGCCAGTTGCTGAACCAGACGAGCTGACTGGCAAATCCCGGCCAGCGCCAGCGTGATGTCATAATAGTTCTTCGCCACTAAAACTCCTTTCGGTGTGCCGTGTAAGTCTTAAACGGGCAGCGGCAGGCGCTGCTCAATAATGCCGCCACCGAGGCACACTTCACCGCTGTAGAACACAGCAGACTGGCCTGGCGTTACGGCGGAAACGGGCTCGTCAAAGCGAACCTCAATTCTGTCTTCATCCAGTGCGGTGACGGTGCACGGAATGTCTGTCTGACGGTAGCGGGTTTTCACGGTGCAACGCAGAGTGCCGGTCAGTGGTTCGCGATCGACCCAGTGCAACTGCTGGGCAATCAGCCCTACAGACATCAGGCGAGGATGGTCATGACCTTGCGCCACTACCAGAATATTGTTCTCGACGTCTTTATCAACGGTGTACCACGGCTCTTCGCTGCCGTCTTTGGTGCCGCCAATGCCCAGGCCTTTACGCTGGCCGAGAGTGTGATACATCAGACCCTGATGCTCACCAATCACGTCGCCGTCGACGGTAACGATTTTACCTGGCTGGGCGGGCAGATAGCGACCAAGGAACTCGCGGAATTTGCGCTCACCAATGAAGCAGATACCGGTGGAATCTTTTTTCTTCGCAGTAATGAGATCGAGCTCTTCGGCAATGCGGCGGACTTCAGGCTTTTCCAGTTCGCCAACAGGGAACAAGCTCTGGGCGATTTGCTCGTGACCAAGCGTATAGAGGAAATAGCTCTGGTCTTTATTGCCATCCAGGCCGCGCAGAAGCTGGCTTTTGCCGTTGACGTCAGCACGGCGCACGTAGTGGCCGGTGGCAATATAATCAGCACCTAAATCTTCGGCAGCAAATTCGAGGAAGGCTTTAAATTTGATTTCTTTGTTGCACAGAATATCCGGGTTGGGCGTACGGCCCGCTTTGTATTCTTCGAGGAAGAGCTCAAAGACGTTATCCCAGTACTCTGCGGCAAAGTTAACGGTGTGCAGCTCAATGCCGAGCTTATCGCACACGGCCTGGGCATCTGCCAGATCCGCGGCAGCAGTACAATATTCCTCGCCGTCGTCCTCTTCCCAGTTCTTCATGAACAGGCCTTCTACTTTATAGCCCTGCTGTTGCAGCAGGTAAGCAGAAACGGAGGAATCGACACCGCCGGACATCCCGACGATCACTTTTTTTGGGCTTTCAGACATTGGAATACTCACGACATTGAACTTCAAGGCGGCGTATTCTATCACGCAGCCCCGGTGTGATCACCCTTTGTGAAAGGCCAGTTAAATTCGCCGATAATCTCCAGCGGCAGGCGCTGCCCGCTTTGCCAGCAGCGAATACTTTCAGCCACTAACGGCGAACGCAGGTGAGAGGCGGTAAGGATTTCTTCCGCGCTCAGCCACAAACACCGATCGATGTCGTCGTCGTGGGGTTCAGTAGCGCACATATCGTTAAGTTCTATCGAGAATAAAAAGCGCAGGAAGGGCGTCTGATCGGGGGCAATCCATTGATGCATACGAACCAGGTTTTGGGGCGTGGCGCGGAGGCCGGTTTCTTCCCACAGCTCGCGTTCAGCGGCCTGCACCAGCGTTTCATCTGCTTCGAGATGCCCGGCAGGCTGATTCCAGCTGACTTTTCCGTTCACGGTTTCTTCAACAATCAGGAACTTGCCTTTGGCGTGAACAACGCAGGCGACGGTAACGTGCGGTTTAAACATTGTGGCTCCTGGTAACGGTGGGTGATTATATTTATTTGATATGGATCACATTTTAATCTGACCACTATACTTCAGTCGGGTGTTCGACCGAACACGCGTTCAGAGGGTTGAATCATGCAACTGACCACTCGCACCATGCCCGTTCGTAAACGTGTTGCGCTGGTAGCACACGATCCCTGCAAAGCGTCGCTGCTGAACTGGGCGACGGCGAATCAACAGTCTCTTAGCGATCATGTCATTTATGCCACCGGAACAACAGGCCGATTGCTACAAAGCCAGACCTGTTTGTCGGTGCTCAGCCTGATGAGCGGCTCGATTGGTGGCGACCAGCAATTGGGGTATTTGATTGCCACCGGGCAAATCGACATTCTCATTTTCTTCTGGGACCCGCTCAGCGCCGTGCCTCATCATTCCGATGTCAAAGCGCTGATGCGACTGGCAACCGTGTGGAATATCCCCATCGCCAGCAATCCAACCAGCGCCGATTTTTTACTGCATTCAGCGCGATTCAAAGAAGAGCTAGAGATTGTGGTGCCCGATGGCGATGCTTTTCTGAATAGCCGGGTCTCACACGTCACTCAGGACGGTGCAGACCTGAAAGTTTTACTCTGACGTCACATCCCGCCACTCGCCGTTAGCGAGATTATCCAGGGTGTAATCGCCCATCGCGTAGCGAATCAGGCGCAGGGTAGGGTAGCCGACATGCGCTGTCATACGACGAACCTGACGATTCCGCCCTTCATATAATGTCACTTTCAACCAACTGGTCGGGATGGCTTGACGCTCGCGAATAGGCGGATTGCGCGGCCAGAGCCACTCAGGTTCTTCGACCAGTTCAATACCTGCAGGCAATGTTGGGCCATCGTTCAGCGTCACACCCGTACGTAAGGCAGTCAGTGCGGCTTCATCCGGCGCGCCTTCCACCTGAACGAAATAGATTTTCCCCGTGCGCTTGCCCGGTTGAGTCAGCCTGGCCTGTAACGCACCGTCGTTGGTCAGCACCAACAATCCTTCGCTGTCGCGGTCCAGACGACCTGCCGCATACACACCCTGCACGTCGATATAGTCCTTCAGCGTGCTGCGCCCGGCCTCGTCGGTAAACTGGGGCAAAACATCGTAGGGTTTATTGAACAAAATCACCCTTTTTGGTTGGGTTTCTTTACGTTGTCTGGTGGCTTGTCGTGAGCTGAATCGCTCAACCCGGTGATTTCTAAAAGAAGTTTTCGTCATGGTATTTTCAGGCTGGGTCAATTGCCGCATTATAGCCTAATAACGAAGACCTTTCATGGGACCCAACAATCAGGTAGTATCAACTAGCTCATTACAAATCATTAACAAAAAATATTGCTCACACTTATTCGCGTTGCGGTAAAAAAGCTTCGCACCCAGGACGCGAAGAGAACGGGCAATCACCAGAAGCGCTCGAAGGAGAAGTTGATGGAAAGCAAAGTAGTTGTTCCGGCGGAAGGCCAAAAAATCACCCTGCAAAACGGCAAACTCAACGTACCTCACAACCCAATCATCCCTTTCATCGAAGGGGATGGCATCGGTGTTGACGTGACTCCGCCGATGATCAAAGTCGTGAATGCTGCCGTAGAGAAAGCCTACAAAGGCGAGCGTAAAATTTCCTGGATGGAAATTTACACCGGCGAAAAATCGACTCATGTCTATGGTCAGGATGTCTGGCTGCCAGCCGAAACGCTGGATCTGATTCGTGAATATCGCGTTGCCATCAAAGGCCCACTGACCACGCCAGTCGGTGGCGGTATTCGTTCTCTGAACGTTGCTCTGCGTCAGGAGCTGGACCTTTACGTCTGCCTGCGCCCGGTACGTTACTACCAGGGTACCCCAAGCCCGGTGAAACACCCGGAACTGACTGACATGGTTATCTTCCGTGAAAACTCCGAAGACATCTATGCGGGCATCGAATGGAAAGCGGACTCTGCTGATGCAGAAAAAGTGATCAAATTCCTGCGTGAAGAGATGGGCGTGAAGAAAATTCGCTTCCCTGAACACTGCGGTATCGGCATCAAGCCATGTTCAGAAGAAGGCACCAAGCGTCTGGTGCGTGCCGCGATTGACTACGCTATCACCAACGATCGCGACTCTGTGACTCTGGTTCACAAAGGCAACATCATGAAGTTCACCGAAGGCGCTTTCAAAGACTGGGGTTACCAGCTGGCGAAAGAAGAATTCGGCGGTGAGCTGATCGACGGCGGCCCGTGGCAGAAGATCAAGAACCCGAAAACCGGCAAAGAAATCATCATCAAAGACGTTATCGCCGATGCGTTCCTGCAGCAGATCCTGCTGCGTCCGGCAGAGTACGACGTCATCGCCTGTATGAACCTGAACGGCGACTACATCTCTGATGCCCTGGCCGCACAGGTCGGTGGTATCGGTATCGCACCAGGCGCGAACATCGGTGATGAGTGCGCCCTGTTCGAAGCCACCCACGGCACAGCGCCTAAGTATGCTGGTCAGGACAAAGTGAACCCAGGTTCCGTGATCCTGTCCGCAGAAATGATGCTGCGTCACATGGAATGGTTCGAAGCCGCAGACCTGATTGTTAAAGGCATGGAAGGCGCGATTGCGGCCAAGACCGTGACCTATGACTTCGAACGTCTGATGGAAGGCGCTAAGCTGCTGAAATGTTCAGAGTTTGGTGACGCGATTATCGCGAACATGTAATTATATAGATTGTTGAATCTATTAACGGGAGCTTAACGCTCCCGTTTTGTTTGGGTAGCCTGCTAACAGTTATCAAAATAAGTTATCAAAACCCCTTCAAAAAATGCCCTTAAGCCGTTCATAAAATCCTTCTCACGTCATGGGGGAGAGATACTTAATTTTTGGACGTTGTAAGACATAAAAGCAACATTACTTCCACACAGCAATCAGTGAGTCATTAAGGGCTTACTTAGTCATAGAACTTCGCCGTATGTTTGCGCACGTTTGGGATTCACCTTTACTAACACCAGGGGATGCATATCCGGGTATCACCAACAGTTCCCACTTGTATAGGTTTGGGGACGAGTTGACCTGGATTATTGAAGATAGAATTGTTGCCCCCCCAAATTTGTACTGGGTTACGAATGAATGAGTTCGACCCGCCAAAAATCTGATTCGGATTACGGAGGAAAGAGTTGCTCCCCCCCCATATCTGATCGGGGTTGTTGATAACAGAATTTGGCCCCCCTGCAATCTGCCCCATATTTCTGGCAACCCATCCATTTTTACCGACTAAATCGTTACTATCCCCGAAGCAACCGTCACCACCAAATCCGTCTGTTACACATTTTACAAGCTCGCGGGCCGTTAACCGGGTGGCCATACATCCAGCCGCAGCATAAGGTTGTCCACCTGTTTGCACAACACATTGCACTGCAATTTGCTGTTCAGGATTAAGCTGTAAATTAAACATGTTTGCGCCGGCACAGCTTGCCATCTGAGTTGCATCACCACCAGATTGCGCAGCACATCTGAGTGCTACCTTTTGCTCTCTACTTGCATTTTCTCCGAGCAAATAATCTGCTGAACATGTAGCAAAATCTGACGTATCGGAACTATCTCGTGCGCAACGGAGAGCAGCTTTCTGGTCATTACTGAGATTCTTACTTATCCAACCTTCACCAGCACAGCTTAAGAAGTCTGATTGGGAACCATTAGACTCTTGAGCACACTTTATAATGGCCTGTTGCTCATTGGATAAATTATCACCTAATTCATTAGAAGCACATGTGAGAAAATCATCTGAGCCTTCACTGTTGCGGGCACAAGTAAGTAGTTTGCGTTCACGAGCTGGTAGCTTTACATTTTTATCTGCCCATTTATCGCCTGCACACGTTACAAAGTCTACGGCATCTCCCTCCGAGTCTTGTGCGCAGCTCACAGCAATCTCTTGATCGTGGGTAAGTGAGATACCTAACTTCGATGCTGCACAATTTGCAAATTCTTGAGCAGTTTTGTTACTAACGGCACAATCGAGAACTTGCTGTTGCTTTTCAGGCAAAATGACTTGCTGACCAACACACCCTATAAACGCTGATGTATCTAGCTGATAATTACGGGCACACTCGATCGCGAGATCTTGTGGGGATTTATTAGCAGTAGAAATTGGAGCCGGAAGAACTCCATGAAATTGATCTAGTGCTTGCTGTTGAACAAGGTTGCAAGGCATAGGTCCATTCGGACTGCTACAGATTGGGCCCACATTAGGTACAGTATTAATGACATTTAACGTTTGGGGTGCCATAGCATTTGACTGCTGCATCTGAAGATATTGCTGTATCGCAGCGCATGGGCCGGGACCTAATGGCCCAGCACAAATAGGCCCGATCCCCGGTTGGCTCCCTATTACCTGCAGCTGGGATTGCACAGGCTGCTGTTGCATCTGAATATAGTTTTGAACAGCGGCACATTGGCCTGGTCCTAGTGGGCCTTGGCAAATAGGCCCTAAGACAGGATCGACAGCGATAACTTGAAGCGGTACAGCGAAGGTTGTCAAAGGGCATATGAGGAACATGATTGCTATAAAAAGACGAAGTAAATAGACCATAGACCCCCCTAAGAATCTAAAATCAGTTATACCGAAGGTTCCCTGTTCAGATAGTCCTCTACTGCGATTGAAGCATAGTTCATCATCTTTCTAAGCGTCGCTAAGCCAGGTTAAGTAGTGCCCGGGGGAAGTTATCGTACTTTCGGATTAGTTAACCTGGCTTTCATTAAATATGGCATGAACTGAATTATGGCAGGTTTCGGTCCAGAGGTTTAATAATTTTATTTAGCTGAGAGAATTTCGTATGTTTGTGTAATTTTCTCAGTGCATTGCCTGATTTTTAAATTACCACCTGCTCAATTTATCCTCGTTTTAAATTAGTGCGTATAACCAAACTTTATTTTATCGACCTACCTGCCAATTCATGATCTTGCTATGACTAGATTTATTTATTTTCACAAAAATATCCGCCCTCGTTCAGAATTTACGAAACGCGCCAATATGTAGAAATGTGCTTATATAGTCGCAGCGTTTAACAAACGCTGCACAGAGGCTGGATTTAACACATTCTTAAATTGCGATTGTCGTCCAGCCTTTGCGGAATATACCCGCTGGGTCAAAGCTCAGCCCTGTTCTGGATGTCGGAGACCTTCCGATGATCCACATCATGTTCTCGGTCATGGCCTCGGCGGTACAGCCACCAAAGCCCACGACCTGTTTGTGATTCCTCTGTGCAGAGAGTGTCACGACAAATTGCATGCTGATGTAGCGGCGTTCGAGCAGAAGCATGGCACGCAGCTGGAGCTGCTGTTTCGTTTTCTGGATCGGGCGTTGACGATCGGCGTAATAGTTAAAGCGTAAGTGTATGGAGATGAGCAATGCGTGATATGCAGAAAGTTTTAGATTTGTGGGGGCATGGGCCGCGAGTGACTCATGTGCGGTTGATTATTCGCCGATTGCCGCGGGGTTTAAAGGGCTGCTGCCGCAAACCGGTAAAACTCGTCTCCAGTGCACCGATGATGATGGGCTGGTAATCGAGGGGTGTATGTCGTGCCTGAACAGAAAGAGGCCATACGATTATCAGCTCCTGGTCGTGCACTACATCTACCGGGTTTCAAAGCGTCAAATGGCGAAGTACTGGAAGAAAAGCGAAAAGCAGATCAGCATTGAAATACAGATGGCATAGGGTTTCATTGAAGGGTGCCTCTCGATGCTGGATATTCCGCTGGAAATGGACCCGGTTGTGTGTGTGGAAAACAGTCAAATAAACGCTAGTGCGGTCTGTAGTTTTTAGATTATCG
This sequence comes from Scandinavium sp. NPDC088450, assembly GCF_044900545.1. NCBI lineage: Bacteria > Pseudomonadati > Pseudomonadota > Gammaproteobacteria > Enterobacterales > Enterobacteriaceae > Scandinavium > Scandinavium sp. NPDC088450. The sequence continues at coordinate 63,422 of NZ_JBJDNI010000022.1, forward strand.
TGTTAAGAGTGGTCACTACGACACGAACTTAAACATTTCCGAACCTCGCTCTGGCGGGGTTTTATCGTCTTTGTGTACTATATGTTCTTCTTAGGAGGGCATATGGATATTGAAGCAAAAGGTAGGCCTGCTGATGTCACGATGGATGATTATCACCAAGCGCTTAGGTATTGCGACATAGCTACCTGTGAGTCTATGGCTGTTGGCCAGGCTTTAGCAAATCGATTCGAAGAACCATATAAAGGATGGGCTAGCTTCATTTTTACTCGGCTCTGCATGCATGCATCTCTTATCATGCGTAATTCCCCTAAAAGCAGATGGTTTAAAGCGGATCATGATTTGTGGGATTATTCATGCATTGCACCGCATGTTAGGGCAATAATGGAAGGTGAATTACTCCTCTACTACATAGCGCAGCCACCAAAAAGTGAAGAAGAATGGTTGGTGAAACTGAAAATTTTTCATCTGAATGATTGCAACAGAAGAATTAAGCTTTTAGAAGTATCTGGGGATGAAGATGGTGTGACTTTCTTTTGTGGCGAAAAGGAAAAGTTAATCAATGAATTGTCATCGCTGGAGTACTATCGCAACCTCCCGGGGGAGATACAGAAAAAATGTAGGCAGGGTAAAATCCTTACCATTCATAGTAGGGACGAGCTTTTAGCACTATGTGGCATTGATAAAGATGGCTTTAACGTCATTTTTGATCATCTATCTAATTTTACTCATATCTTACCTTATTCATTTTACCGAATTGAACCTAATGGGCGTGGTACTGGAATAATGAACGACACTCATAAGGGTTTTATTTATTCTGGTTTAATTGCAGCAAGCGAATCATTAAATCGCTGCACAGACATCATGGTGGATCTTTTCCCAGATGTAAAAAGCAGAAGAAAAGGGTTGAAAAGCAAATTTTCACCGGGCCCAAAACCACGTTAAGAGATATTCGGCTCACAAGGTGAGCTGAATGTGAAATTTTTTGACTCATTGCTAAGATCACCAAACTGGTGGCTTTTTTCATTTCAGGCTCAGGGTTTCATCCTCGATGAAGCCATGCAGCACCATGGCCCTGAAACCTGAATTTCCCCACAACACAGCACCCCGAAACCGTTCGGAGGTGAGAGAGATGCACAGACTCATGCCTGACAAAATTGCTTCGGCCGTGGGGTATTGCGCGTCCGGCGGCCTCATTTGCTGGGGCGGTGTCGCCAGATGGGCGCATGAAGCTCTCGATGATATTGAAGTGATCGGCGTGGTAACGCACATCATCAGTCGCACCGCGTTCGATGAACTTTCTGTGATGTAACCTCTCTCAAATTTTTACGGTGATTATCATGCAGTTTCTCACACCTTCTGATTTGCGTCAGATAGTAGCATTGCCACTTTTTGGCGACCTGGTTCCTTGTGGATTCCCGAGCCCAGCACAGGATTATGTCGAACAGCGGATCGATCTTAATGAGCTGATGGTGCAGCATCCCAGTGCGACGTATTTTGTAAAATCCTCTGGCGACTCAATGCGCGATGCAGGCATAGGCGAGGGTGACCTGCTGGTGGTGGACAGCTCCCGAAAGCCGAGCCATGGCGACATCGTGATCGCTGCGGTCGACGGCGAGTTCACCGTTAAGCGGCTGCAGCTACACCCCATTGTCATGCTCAAGCCTGAGAATCCGGCATACGGGCCTATCATGATCGGTAGTGAAGATAATCTCGAAGTGTTTGGTGTTGTCACCTACATCGTGAAGTCGGCGAGTTAAACATGTTTGCGCTGTGTGATGTGAACTCGTTTTACGCCAGCTGCGAGACGGTATTTCGCCCGGACCTGAAGGGGCGGCCTGTAGCCGTTTTATCCAACAACGACGGCTGCGTGATCGCCCGATCGGCAGAGGCCAAGAAGATTGGCATCAAGATGGGCGATCCATACTTCAAGCAAAAAGATTTATTTCGGCGCCACGGTGTAGTCTGCTTCAGCAGCAACTATGAGCTCTATGCGGATATCTCCAACAGGGTGATGAGTACCCTGGAGGAAATGTCGCCACGCTGCGAGATTTACTCAATCGATGAGGCATTCTGTGATCTGACTGGGGTCCGCAATTGTCGCGACCTGACTGAATTTGGGAAGGAGATTCGCGCGACTGTTTTGCAGCGCACGCATCTAACCGTCGGCGTAGGCATAGCCCAGACAAAGACCCTGGCCAAGCTTGCGAACCATGCAGCAAAACAATGGCAACGGCAGACCGGCGGGGTGGTTGATCTATCCAATATCGAACGCCAAAGAAAGCTCATGGCCGCGCTGCCGGTTGATGAAGTGTGGGGCGTTGGTCGCCGCATTTCCAAAAAGTTGGAGGCGATGGGGATCAAGACAGTGCTGCAGCTGGCTGATACTGACGTCCGGTTTATCAGAAGGCACTTTAACGTGGTGCTTGAGAGAACGGTCAGGGAGCTGCGTGGTGAGCCGTGTCTGGAGCTCGAAGAGTTTGCCCCCGTCAAACAGGAGATCGTCTGTTCGCGCTCATTCGGCGGACGTATCACGGATTACGTGGAAATGCGACAGGCGATCTGCAGTTATGCCACCCGTGCTGCGGAGAAACTTCGTGGTGAGCATCAGTATTGTAGGTTCGTATCGGCCTTCGTTAAAACCTCGCCATTCGCTTTGAATGAGCCGTATTACGGCAACAGTTCGTCAATTAAGCTCATGACACCAACGCAGGATAGCCGGGACATCATCGGTGCAGCTACACGTTGCCTCGATGCCATCTGGAAAGATGGGCACCGTTACCAGAAAGCAGGAGTGGTGCTGGGCGATTTCTACAGCCAGGGCGTAGCACAGCTCAATCTGTTCGATGAAAATGCGCCACGGCATAACAGTGGCAAGCTGATGGAGGTGCTGGATCATCTCAACGCAAAAGATGGGCGCGGCACGTTGTATTTTGCGGGGCAAGGCATACAGCAGCAGTGGCAGATGAAGCGCGAGATGCTTTCACCTCGGTATACCACTCGTTATAAGGATCTACTGATTGTCCGATAGTTCACCTCGTGGGGCATTAAAGTTTACGGGTACACAAGCAAAAGGATAGTTAAATGTTTTATTGCTGCCATTCAGCTCAACGTATTGGATGACCAAGGTACAATTTTTCTTAAGATCCTCTTTGCTACCAAGTATATTTTCTACTTGGGTTGATAGTGGTGAAGGAATTGGCGAACCGTTCGAAGCATTAAGTACTTTTGCTTGGCCTGGCTCTAGAAGCGAGCCAGCGAGTTGATTCTCCAAATACCACGTCCCAATTCCAAAACTCATTTTACTATCTATTTCAATAGACGTTATGGCTGCAGGCTGATTGCCAGTGTTTGCAATCATAAATTCAAGCTTGTTTGATTCACCCGCGATAATCGAGGTTGCGATCTCCGCTTGCTTTGACTGAAATGCACCACTAATAAATGGTATGGTCCAGATAGAAAGCAATGTAAGTGAGAATCCCGTGAATAGGGCAAAAGTATTGAGATGCCTTATCCAGTTTTGATAACTCCCGCAGTGATGACATTTTTTTGCACCGGAATGTATAGGGTTTTTACAATCACAGCAGTAGGCCATTTTCAATCCCTGATTAAATTATCCTAGTTAATTACATAATAATATTAACTTTGTATTGGTTCCAACAATTCCTTACCTTGATTTTTTACATTGCCGACGGCGCGTGATACTGCATGCCAAACAAACGCGTCCGCAGGGACTAAACCATCTGCTGCGATCGCCTCCGCTTCTTTTCCACCAATATCCTGCCTCATCCATTCGCGGGCGGCTTCAGGTGTCAAAACCAGCGGCCGCCGATCATGCACATCAATCAGCCCTTTATCCGCCGCGCCGGTAACAATCATAAAACCTTCTGCTTCATCGCCACGTTCAAAAGGTGTGCTGCCGATAGCTGCCATGAAAATTGGCTTGCCGTCAGCCCGATGAATAAAGTATGGCTGCTTCTTGTCGCCCTCCTTCTTCCACTCAAACCATCCATCGGCAAAGCAAATAGCCCGGCCATGCTGCCATAGTGGTTTAAACATCCGGCTCGTTGCCGCGGTTTCGAGGCGAGCGTTAATCAGTGGCGGTTTATCCCACCACCCGGGCGCGTATGACCACAGGACAGGGTCGAGGTGTAATTGTTCGTCACGCTCGCTCAGTAGCAAGACTTTGGTGCCGGGCGCGACGTTGTACCGGCCAATAGGTTCTGGATCATATGCGATGTCACGATCGGCTTCGTCGGCCAGAAATGCCAGGTACTCTTCACGAGTTTGGGATTGAGCAAATCGTCCACACATAGAACCCCCTATAAAAAATTAAATTATAGGAGTTAAGAGAATTGTAGGGGGGGGTGAGTGATGGACACAAAAAAGCCCGCAAAGCGGGCTTCTTCATCGCTCAGGAGCCGCGGCTCCTTTACGTATCCTTTTTAGTCTCACCACCGTCTGGTCGATGTCCTGCCGAGACTGCTAACTTCCTGTTTTTGCAGGTGCTGTCCTTGCACTGTCCAATCATGATTGGTGGAGCTGGCGGGAGTTGAACCCATCGCCGGTAAGAAAAACATAGAACATGAATTATTGTTTCAAAATTGCCTCAGCCATCGCTCTCAGTCGATCAATTAGAACGTTTAATTCCGAAACAATTTCTTCAGGTTTGAGCCCCTTGTTAGACTGGACAAAATCTCTGATTTGCATCATTTGATGTGCGCGAATTTCTAATTCGCTATAAACACTCAGATCGTCAGGATCATCTTGCGATTGTTGACCTGGTTCAAATTCAACGTAGGTATGTGGCGGATTGTGATAAACACGAGAAATCGGGGTTGGCCACCATTCCTCACCGGTCACTACGTCCGCATCGAATGGAACAGTTTTATCAATTTCCATTAATTTCTGAATGAGAACAGAAGTTTTCAAGCTTACCTCCATTTAGCCCTAAAGTGGTTATCAAAACTCTACGTAAACTATACAAAATCAGCGAGTTATGGTGAAGGCAAAAATAGCAAGTTCTGATACTTGCTAGGCATAAAAACGTTTTGATTCAATGGGATATTATGTATTACTAAATCTACTGCTGCGTCACATGGAATGGTTCGAAGCCGCAGACCTGATTGTTAAAGGCATGGAAGGCGCTATCGCTGCCAAGACCGTGACCTATGACTTCGAACGTCTGATGGAAGGCGCTAAGCTGCTGAAATGTTCAGAGTTTGGTGACGCAATTATCGCGAACATGTAATCTGTTTGCTGGATTGCAATAAAAAGCGGGAGCCGAAAGGTTCCCGTTTTTATTCGTCGCTGTAGTCAGTCAGAGGAGAAGCGACGGAATGCGGCTTCTACCCATTTTATTCTTCAGCTAACCACATGTCGGCTTCTTCAAACATTTCCTGAACGGCAGCGCTGATGCGCTCTTTTTCGTGCTTACTCGCATCGGTGTTAATCGAGGGGAGTGACATCATAGGCTTTACGCGTACATCAGCATCGGGAAAGACACGATGGATTCGTTTTGTCAGCTCGCCCAGAATGATGTCTTTCGCACCGGGTAACCCCTCAAAATTTCGCTTGTCGTAAATCAGTTCCACAAACACTTTCGATTCCTTTTACTGTTTGGATATACAGGTAATTTACTGTATTTGTATACAGTGTCAAGACTACAGATGAACACCCGTAAGCTGGAAGTGAGTTTGGTGGCGCGATCACCGTGAAGAATCATCTGCTTGTTGGCGTGCAATAAAAAACGGGAGCCGAAAGGTTCCCGTTTTTTGGTCACATATTTTCTTCTTTGCCTGAACAATAAAACAGGTGCAGCAGACAGAAACATAGCGATGTCGGTTATCTGGTGGTTAATTCAGCGGCAGAAAATAACGTTCCGCAGTAAGGGCACAGGAGGGGACTATTTTTTTTGATTCGGGATGGACTGTGCATCGATTGTTTTTCGCATTTCGGACAGGTACATCCGGCAGGCTGGGAAGGGCGAAGTTGACGATTTTTACGTTCAGCCATGTGGTTTCCTTTTTTGGTTGGCGCGAAACAATACCTTAAGCTAAAACAAAAAGCGCTATCTCATTTCAGAAATACGCAGATTAAGAGGAAACCGAACCGCACTGACAAATCTTTCTGAGATAAACCTTGCTAAGAGATGTTGAACATGCGTTAATGCTTCATCGGTTTGAACAAAAACGTTATCTGAAACAGTTCTCTTAAGTCGTTCTCATCATCTTCTCTTCCTTTGATGTCTCTTCTTCAGTTTTCTCAGTACCCGATAGTTTCTTCAGACCAGCACTGCCTGCGGGCGAAATATAATTAAAGGTAAAAATATATGTCTACTCAAATGACTGGTTTAGTAAAATGGTTTAACGCCGAGAAAGGTTTCGGTTTTATTACCCCAAAAGACGGTAGCAAAGACGTGTTTGTCCACTTCTCCGCTATCCAGAGCAATGATTTCCGTACTCTGTACGAAAATCAGGAAGTTGAATTCTCCGTTGAAGCAGGTCCTAAAGGTCCATCCGCTGTCAACGTGGTCCCGCGCTGAGGGCCTGAATATTACTGATTCAATCCACTTTCGCTGTCCTTGCTGCCACGGATCGCAATACCGCACCTCTTCGTTTGATGTGTCGGAAAAAAATCCACATGGTGCAAAATGTATATTTTGCAAATCAGCAATGGTGACCTTCGATAATATTTATACCTGGCATCGACCGGTTTCTGCTTCTGTTGAATACAGAAAATAGCATTCGGCTCGTCAGATAAATATTTCAGGACGGTGACCGACATTTATCCCGCGCCGGAGAACAAATGAAAAAAGTCCTCGTGTTTTTTAACGCAGAACCGCTCGTTGTTGTCTCGGTAAATCCGGATGAAACGTCAATATCACGTGAATATCCTAATGGCGAAACGGCAAGTCTAAAAATAATGTCTGCCAGTTTTGCCTCATTAACGGGTGATCATCACGTGGTGCATGTCGCCACAGACAGAGAATTAGCGGCAGAAGAAATTCTTAAAGCCGCTGAAAAATATCTCTAATGTTTGATTGTCCTTTTAACCGCCCAATCGGGCGGTTTTTTTATACCTGAAATCGAGCGTTAGCTAAATAATTTGCCTTTCAGCAGATTAAGACCTTCTGAAAGCAAATCCTGCTGACTGTCGACCTGGCCTTCTGGCGAAAGCGTATCGACAACTTTCGGCAAATGCTCGGCAATCAGGTTAGAGGCTGTTTGCGGATCGATACCCAGCTTTTCAGCCAGAGAAGCGACAGCAGGGGAGCCGAGCGCAGAGGTCACCTGGTCCGGCGAGACGGGGTGATTGGCTCCGCTGCTTATCCATGATTCCACGATCCCGCCTAGCCCGCCCTGTTGGAATTTCTCCACTAAGGCCGCGATGCCGCCTTGTTCGTTAATCCAGGACAAAATAGCCTGATAGGTTCCGGCCTGGCCTTCTTGCCCACCGAACATACCGGCAACTTGATCGAAGAGACTCATCATCAATTCCTCAGGGTTTATTGGGGATGATCAATACCTGGCCCGGATAGATTTTATCCGGATGTTTGAGCATTGGTTTATTCGCTTCAAAAATGCGTGGGTAATCATTGGCATTGCCATATTCGGCTTTCGCGATGGCGCTAAGCGTATCGCCGGATTTCACCGTGTAATAGCGGCTCTCTGTACCGGGTTCTGCAGCTTTCAGGCTATCGTTGACCTGCGATATCCCGGCAACATTGCCGACAGCCACCAGGATTTTTTCTTTCGCTTCCTGAGTGAGTCCGTCGCCCGTCACTGTAGCGGTGCCATCGCTGGCGACATCAACTTTAACGTTTTCAGCACCAGGAATACCCAGTTCGGTAATGTGTGACTCCAGTTTTTTGCTCTGCGCATCGCCGTCATGGTTGGTGACGGCATCCCAGAGTTTTTCACCTGCCTCTTTAACAAAGCTAAACAATCCCATCGGGTTCTCCTCATTAAGAGAGGGCGGCTCTTGTGAGTCAAGAGCGCTTCACCGTGGTTAATTATATGCGACAGACAGCAGGTGAGGTTGTTTTTTGAACAATTAAGAGGGCGGCGAAGTGCATCGCGAAGGGTGATGAATAAAAAACCAACACCCAATTTTTTGGGGGCACAAAGAGATAGGTGTTTAAAGGCTTTGATGTTAAAAATGCGCTCAGCACATCCATTGAAGGACCGCCATCATGTCGCTTGAGAAATATAAGACGAAAAAGGGAATACGCTTTGTGCTTGCCGTGGTATTTATCTTTGTCATCGCGCTGATCATTGTCGGGCGAGCGACCTTTGGCGGGGCGGTTCAGGACTACGATTTGCACTACAGCGAGGGGTCACTGTCCCTGTTTATCATGCAGAGTGCGATGGTGTTCGTTTATAGCACAGTCTTCACTTTGCTCTGCGCCATCCCGCTAGGTTTTGTGCTTCTGGAAGCAGATTCCTGCTCGCAAAAGTGATTGAAGGCTCTCAGATGGCAGAAAATGGCAATTTCCGCTAAATTGTCTCTGAATAATAAAGCAATTTTGAGTTAGTGGTGCAGTGGTGAAGAATGTTCAGGATGCGCTGAGAAAACGACAGGCACTGCTGATATCAGCGGTCGTGACGTTACTGTGTGTGACCGTTTATGTGATTTTCCTCCATCAAAAGCGTCTGGCAGACGTTAATGATGGAATGAACGCGATGGTCACACAAATGACCACCGTCTTTAATGACAATGAACTGATAGCTGATGCAACGGGCGTGCGCTTTCAACAAATTCGTGGCACCAGCGAATGCGGCGGTTTATCGGGTTTTCGTTCCCGGGATGGCAATGCCTGGGCCATTAATGGTGACAGCAGTCATCTCAATCCTCGCATTGGCACGCTGGTTTCCCGCACCCAGAATTTAGACGCCAGCTGTATGTATAGCGCAGCAGAGTTCATTCGAGCCCGAATCAACGCGCTAAACCCTGGCCGCTTTGACGCGCATCGCTACATTATTTCCCATGATGCCAGTTGGTTTTACTGGTTTATGCCTCACGACTCCATCCCGTTCCACTTCTCTGACTCGAAAATGGTGAGCGAGCCCAGTGAGTTTTTTAAAGCGCCGGATTCCTTCTATAACCGTCTGTTGCTTAAGGACGTCCACGAGAAAGCGAGTAGCGCGACCAACTTTTACACTGACAAGATAACCGGCGAAACCGCCTATAGCGTGGTCAGCTATATCTATGATTTGTCCGGGGCCGAAATCAGCGATCGTATTGTCGGCTATCTGCTTTACGACCATTCCCTCACTGAACTGCGCGAGTCTTTAGCCGCAGCGTTTGGTGGCACAATTCCTCCGGCGTTAATGGTGGATTTAGTGAATACACCGACCCGAAAATCCCTGTGTCTGACGAAGGTCTGCTACTGGATGGGGGACACGGAAACTCGCGAAGTGTCGGCTAAATACCAGTTCCGTTATGAGCTCCCGGTCTATCTGTTCGTGCTCAATGATACTTCCGCCTGGTCAGCCATTTTGCTGGCACCTGTTCTCTTCTTGCTGCTGGCCTGGGTTGTGCGTCGTCGCTTAAATCTCAGTGATGTCAAAGTCTACACCGACCCGCTTACCGGCTGCTTTACGCGTAAAATTCTCGAGTTCGTGCGCGAGCGGGCAGAGGACTATTCCGTTGTGGTGCTGATGGATTGCAACAAGTTCAAAACCATCAATGATACCTGGGGGCATAACACCGGCGACCGGGCACTGCAGGTGATTGCCCAGCGAATGATGTCCAGCGTACGTGAAGAGAAAGATGTGGTGATTCGAACCGGCGGGGATGAGTTTGTGATCCTGCTTCAGAACGCCTCACTTGAGGCTGCACAAAGAGTGGCGCAGCGAGTGGCCAGAGAAATCTCGGCGCATGATTTTATCGCCAGCGGTGAAGTTATCCCTTTGTCGGTTTCATGGGGATTGGCGGAGTTCCATGACGATCTGGACGCCGCCATTCAGCAGGCGGACGCCGACATGTACCGAATGAAACAGGCGCGTCAGGACGCGACGCTGACCTGCTGACGGGCTTTCTTGTCGAGATACATTGCTGCGTCTGCGGCCTGAATCGCGCTTTCTGCGTCCATTTCCTGCGGGCAGACATCAATGGATCCAATGCTCGCGCCGGGATAATGAATCCGGTGATCGCCCAACTGATAAACCCCCTGAATTTGTCGACGCAATAAATCGACAAAGGCCGTTTTTTTGAGGTTGGTGGTGATTTCGCAAGCCACCAGGAACTCATCGCCACCGAGACGGCCAACAATATCATCGTGGCTCATCACGGAACTGAGGCGCTGTCCGACCTGAATCAGAAACTCATCGCCAGCCTGATGACCGTGAATGTCGTTAATCTCTTTGAAATCATCCAAATCGATAAAGGCCACCAGCACGCGTGAATCATTTTTACGCGCGTTGTTAAACAGGGCATCAAGCTGCTCATACACCGCACGGCGGTTAGAGAGACCTGTCAGCGCATCAGTATAAGAGTGTGCAATCAACGCAGCGTTTGCTTCGCGCAATTGCTCGACCAGCGACTCTTTTTCGATATAACGGGCAATCAGGCTCGCGAACAGGTGCAGCACATGTTCACTGTTGATGCTGAAGTTGTGTTGGTCCCGGCTGGAGGCGCACAGCGTTCCGTACAGAGAACCGTCGGCAAGATGGACCGGAGTGGTGAAAAAGGTGTTGATACCGAGCGCCTGGGCGGCTTCGCAATCTCCCCAGCGGTGGGGGACATCGTTGCTGAAATAGCATTCTTCATCGACTGCGCGTTTGCACAGTGACTCATCCCAGGGCAGAGAGTGGCCTTCGGGGATTTGCATATCGCTGCTGTTACGCGCATAAACCACGTGTTGCAAGCGAGTGCTGTTGTCGACACGAGTCAGATAGGTCGATTCCATATGCGTCACCATCTCGAGCATCTCCAGCAGTTGCCGCACGAGGCTCTCGAGAGATTGTTCCGTTGCAAGGGTTTGCGAAACGCGGGCGAGAATAATATCTGACATTTTCTGGAAACTCCCGTGCACTTCAACAGCGAAGACGGCACGCTATGCTGAATAAATCGACTATCCATCATAGTAAACCATGAATACATCAAATTTTATACATCGAAAGCAGGAGAATGCGATGAATTTCCGCTTAAAAAGCCCCGCCGGGGGCGGCGGGGAAAACTCATTGATTATGGAATGATCTGTTCTCTGGTCAGTGCGAGAACAGTCCTAATTTAATTTGCAAAAGTGCAGTTAAAATGAAGAAATAGTGAAGATTAAAGCGAAATCAACCCATTGTAAGGAATTCACCGTGAAGAAATACGTCGGAATGATGTTGCCTCTGCTGATGGCAGGATGTGCCAGTCAGCATAACGATGCACCCCCACCGCCAGCCATGGGTATGGCAAATCCTGCTGCCGTTTATTGCCAACAGAAAGGCGGGACAAGCGTGCCGGTGGAAACTCCGCAAGGCGTTCGCAGCGACTGTAAACTGCCGAATGGTGAAGTGATAGATGAATGGGCACTTTACCGCCGCGACCATCCTCAATCGTGACATTACGTTGCTCTCCAGGGTACAATGCGTATTAAGATTTATCCTAATATCAATCCTGACGAGAGCAACATGATTCAGCTTAAACCGGGCACCGTGGCAATGATTATCGGGGCTCGTACTTCCGCTGGCCGAGTCAACATCGGCAAATCCGTTTCTTTGTTCGCGCTGTGCCAGCCTGGCGAGCGTCTGCTTAACCCCATCAACGGTGTTGTGACCGAACTGCCGAGAGAATCGCAGCGGGCATTATGGCTGGTGACCGGTGATATTCTGTCTGTCGACGGTCAGGCCGGTTTTGCGTTTGTGCGCCCGGAGCATTTGATGCCGTTAACGCCGGACGCACTGCCTGCGGACGAACTCGCAAAAATTATGGAGTAAGGCTGGATAGCCATTCTGCCAGCACTCGCGCATGGTTACGCTGGGTGTTGGTGGCAGCGTACAGCAACGTCACCGTTTTTTGCTGTGCAAGGCCGGCAAGTCGTTTGCCATCCTGCTGGTTGTTCTCAAGTTCAGCCCGGTAATGCTGGCAGAACGTCGGGAAGTCAATCACCTCGCTGTGGAAGGCTTTACGAAGCTCATTTGAGGGCGTCAGCGTTTTACACCATTCGTCGTGAACCAATGCCTCTTTCTTGATGCCGCGAGGCCAAAGTCGGTCGACGAGAACCCGATAGCCGTCATCCGCCGAAACAGGGTCATAGACACGCTTACACTGGATCATTCCTTTTCCTCCTGCTGCTGCTTTACCCAAGGGTAATACGTTGCGCGGGAAGAAGAAACTCTCGCCACCTGCCATTAAAGGGGATTGTGGCCTGAGTAAAATCCCGGTAATCTGAGGTTCCTTATGAAGTCCAAAAACTGCTGCTCATAAGGAACCCCTCATGGAACACACTCCCGCTAAAAAAACGTTGCGCATTGCCCTTGTGGGCGACTTCAATCCGGATGTGATTGCCCATCAGGCGATCCCGCTGGCGATTGATGATGCCGCCGCGGTACAGGAACTGACGGCTGATTACGACTGGATTGCCACCACTGAGGTAGGCAGTGCAGAAGACCTGGTTGGCTATGACGCAATCTGGGTTGTTCCGGCAAGCCCTTATAAGAACGCAGAAGGCGCATTTACGGCGATTCGCTATGCGCGTGAAAACAGTATTCCGTTCCTTGGCACCTGCGGTGGTTTTCAGCACGCGATCATCGAATATGCCCGAAATGTCCAGGGCTGGAGTGACGCGGCGCACGCCGAAACCGACAGCGAAGGGCGCATGGTTATTGCCCCGTTAAGTTGTTCGCTGGTGGAAAAGTCAGATACGATCGAGCTGCGTGCGAATACCCTGATTGCTAAAGCGTACGGTCGTCTGAGCATTGAAGAGGATTACCACTGTAACTACGGTATTTCCCCGGACTTTGCTTCTGAACTGGAAGAGGGCGCATTACGGGTGACGGGCTGGGATGAAGAAGGGGAGATTCGCGCAGTCGAGCTCATCACGCATCCGTTCTTTGTTGCGACGCTGTTCCAGCATGAACGTAACGCGCTGGCGGGGCGTCCTGCTCCGCTGGTGCATGCGTTTTTACGTGCTGCGGCTAACTGACCCTGAGATCGTAGGCCGGGTCAGGCGTTAGCCGCCACCCGGCCGAATAGCCACCATCGCTGATGTGAAATGCCCGGCGGCGCTGGCTTGCCGGGCCTACAAGTTAGTCCTCAGGACTTGCCGTGAATTTCTTTATCGCGCCCGGCGAGACCGCCAAACACCGCCATAATCAGTGAAATCACAGCAACAGCGATCAGCGGAATGTGCCAGTCGCCGCTCGCATCGTGAATTTTCCCCATCACCGGAGGCCCGCAAGCGGCCAGCAGATAACCCACCGATTGTGCCATACCAGAAAGGGCAGCCGCCTGATGCGCAGAGCCTGCGCGTAAGCCGATGAACGTCAGGCCGAGGATCATCGTGGCACCGGAACCGAAGCCGAAAATCAGCGTCCACAGCACCGCCTGTTGCGGCATCAGCCAGTAACCGACTGCGCTTACAGCACACATCAGCGCCACGCCAATTGCGATGCCTTTCTGATCTTTGAGTTTGTGTAACACCAGCGGGATCAGCAGGCCTGGCGCTGCTGTCGCAAGCTGGAGAAGCCCGTGCAGGGAACCTGCTTGCGCTTCGCTATAACCGTGGCTTATCAGAATGGCGGGCAGCCAGCCAATGATGACATAGTAAACCAGCGAGTTGATGCCCAGAAACAGCGTCACCTGCCAGGCTAGAGCGGAACGCCAGATGCCTTTATCATGCAGGCTACGCGACGTTGTCACGGCGGCAGGCGTGTGATTACGCCATTGTGGCAACCACACCAGGAATCCCAGCAGCGGGAAGGCCATCAACGCCAGTAATGCACCCTGCCAGCCTAATCCACTTAACGCCAAAGGCACGACCAGCGCCGATCCTAATGCCGCAGCACCGCCCATGGTCAATGAATATGCGCCAACCATTTTTGCCACATGCCCGGAAAAATCACGCTTGATAAGCCCCGGTAACAGCACGTTTCCGAGTGCGATACCGCAGCCAATAATGGCGGTGCCGACATACAACAGCGTCGGTGAAGGCAGAGAACGCACGGCGATACCGGCGCAAATCAATATCAGCGCGCCCGTCAGACTGCGCTCCATACCAAACCGGCGCGCAAAACCTGCGGCCAGAGGGGAAACTAAGCCGAAAGCCAGCAGGGGTAACGTGGTCAGCAACCCAGTTTGGGCAGTTGTCAGGCCATAATCGGCACGAATGCTGTCAAGCAGAGGGGCGGCACCGGTAAACGTCACACGCAAAGAGGTGGCAATCAGCAGAATGCCGGCAATCAGTAACAGGTTTTGCCGACGGGAAGAGAGGGTCGTAATACTCATGTCTTTCTCGGTCATCCACAGGAGGGGCTACGATACGCTTTTCTGTTCATGATAGAATCAAGCCAGAATGACAAATAATCGCTAATATCGGACAAACTGAAGATGAAAGGGTTAGGACTTGGCGGCTATGAACCTGACAGCCAGCGTGACGTCGCGGTGGCGTTTCGTATTCAGGTTGCTGAAGATGAGCAGTTCATTCCCAGCCATCGGCACCGTAAAGGGCAGCTGATCCTGGCGTTGCACGGGGCTATCACCTGTGAAGTCGAGAATGCGATGTGGATGGTGCCGCCGCAGTTTGCCGTGTGGATCCCAGGGCTTGTGCCGCACAGCAATCGCGCCACGCCGGGGGCTCAGCTTTGTTTTTTGTTTATCGAACCCGGCGCGGCGGCAATGCCTGAGCACTGCTGTACCCTGAAGATATCGCCGTTGGTTCGCGAACTGATCCTTTCGCTTTCGACACGTCTCGGGAATGAACTGAAGACAGAAGCCACGCAGCGCCTGACTCGGGTGCTTTTTGATGAACTTCCGCAACAACCACAAGAGCAGTTACAGCTCCCGGTCTCGTTACACCCCAAAATTCGCATGATGGTGGAAACGATGGCAGCAGAGCCTGCCGAGTGGCAAACGCTGGGGCAGTGGGCGAGTCGGTTTGCGATGAGCGAACGCAACCTGGCGCGGCTGGTGGTGAAGGAAACCGGGCTGAGCTTTCGTCGCTGGCGACACCAGTTGCAGCTGATTCTGGCGTTGCAAATGCTGATTGGGGGTCAAACGGTGCAACAGACCGCGCTGTCGTTAGGCTATGAATCCACCACGGCGTTTATCACCATGTTCCGCAAAGGATTAGGTCAAACGCCGGGGCGGTATCTCAACGCGCTGACTACGCCTTCCCAATAAAGAGCGAAACAATACCGGCGGCGATAAGTGGCCCGACAGGCACGCCGCGAAAGAGCGCGACACCCAGAACCGTTCCCACCAGTAAACCGGCAACCAGCTGCGGCTGAATGCCCATCAACTGCACGCCACGCCCACCCAGCCATGACACAAAAATGCCGACAGCAATGGCTACCAGTGATTTCCAGTTAACGAAGGAGTGCAACAGCGTTGAAGCAGGCAGCGTGCCACTGGCGATAGGGGCCATCACGCCGATAGTCAGGATGATAATCCCGATGCTCAATCCCTGTTTTTCAATCCAGGGGAACAACCCGTTGAGCGGGGTGACGCGCACGATAATCAAAACCAGAATGGAGACGGTCACGGCGGTGTTATGACTAATAATGCCGAGTGCGGCCAGCCCGAGCAGGATAAGCAGAGTCGGATCAAACATAGGGAGTCCTTGCCAAAAGTAAAAAAAAGTAAACCCGTTTACTTTACGCATATCGTCGTGAGTAAACAGGCTTTTTTTACTGGCGAAGGAAAAAAGGGGTTAAGCGTCGTTGCTCCTGCGGAAAGCCACCAGTTCAGGCTGGGCAATGCGCAGATAATCCTGGGTATCCATGATTATCGATTTTTCCAGCAGCCCAGCGTTAAAAGCGATTTCATCGTAACGCTCGAACAGCAGTGGGTCCGCAATAAGCTTCAGTGAAGGATGGAAGCTGAAAGGCGGAATGGCACCAAACACGCAGGCGGTCAGTTCGTCCACTTCTGCGGGGCTTGCCAGTGAAGCTTTTAACCCGCCAAGATGCGCGGCTAACAGGGATAAATCCGCCTGTTGATCGGCTGCCAGAATCGCCAGCACGTGCTGTTTCACACCGTTGCCTTTCACTTTACAGACCAGGGCTTTTGCACCTTGCCCCAGCTCAGTACCCCGAATTTCCGACACGGCTTCACACTTGCCCATGGCTTCATGTTCCATGACGCGAAAGCGAGCCTGCTGGCTATCCAGCAGTGAGACAAGGTGTTGGTGCACGTCGCGGGAAGAGATTTCAGACATAGCCACTCCATGAAAAAAAACCAGGCAGCCAGCATAGTCTGTGATAAAAAGCCCGGCAAGCGCTATGCGCCGCCGGGCTTAGGATCGACTTAGATACGGTCTGAGCGCGATTAACTGACCGATGAACCTTGCTTATGGAACAGTTCGCGGAAGACAGGGTAAATATCTTCCTGGTCGCGAATGTGCTGCATGGCAAAGTTCTCAAACATCGATTGCAGATGCTCGTACTCACGCCACAGAGTTTGATGTGCGCGGCGAGTAATCTCGATATAGCTGTAATAACGCACTACGGGCAGAATTTTCTTCGCCAGAATTTCATGACACAGCGGCGAGTCATCGGCCCAGTTGTCGCCATCGGAGGCCTGCGCGGCATAGATATTCCACTGTGCAGGGTCGTAGCGTTCTTTCACCACTTCATCCATCAGTTTCAGCGCGCTCGACACAATGGTGCCGCCCGTTTCCTGCGAGTAGAAGAACTCATGCTCATCCACTTCTTTCGCCTGCGTATGGTGGCGGATATACACCACTTCCACGTTTTTATAAGTGCGGCTCAGGAACAGATAGAGCAGGATGTAAAAGCGTTTGGCCATATCCTTAGTGGCCTGATCCATCGAACCGGACACGTCCATCAGGCAGAACATCACCGCCTGGCTGGAAGGCTCAGGGCGCTTCTCGTAGTTTTTGTAACGCAGGTCGAAGGTGTCGATAAACGGCACTTTCTCGATTTTCGCCCGCAGTTCTGCTATTTCACGGCGCAGGCGTTCCTCTTCCAGCAACTGAGCCGGTTCGCTTTTGGCGACAGTATCCAGGTTCGCCTCCAGTTCACGCAGTTCACGTCGTTTTCCTGCCGTCATTGCGGTGCGTCGCGCCAGTGAATTTTGCAACGAGCGCACCACGCTGATATTGGCCGGAACACCGTTGGCGGTGAAGCCCGCGCGGTGCGTTTTGTATTCCGTCAGCTGACGATGTTGATTTTTTTTCAGATTCGGCAGGGCCAAATCTTCAAACAATAAATCGAGATATTCGTCCTTGGAGATGTTAAACACGAACTCATCCTGGCCTTCTCCGTCAGGGCTTGCCTGGCCCTGACCACTTCCGCCGCCGCCACCGCCGCCTTGCGGACGCTCGATGCGATCGTTCTGGACGAAATGATCATTACCGGGATGGACGCGATGGCGCAGGCCGCCGCGCCCCTGATGGAACATCGGTTCGCTGATGTCGTCCGTGGGTATGGAAACAGATTCACCGCTGTCGATATCCGTGACCGAGCGTTTATTGATGGCCTCGGAGATCGACTGTTTTATCTGCGCCTTATAGCGGCGCAAAAAGCGCTGGCGGTTTACCGCGCTTTTATTCTTACCGTTCAGGCGTCGGTCTATGAACCAGGTCATATGCCCCTCCCGTACTGCATTGCCAACCTTACGCTGCGACGGAAATGCCGGATGTCGCTGTGCTAATCCGGCCTACAGGTCGCTGTTTTTTTGTAGGCCCGGCAAGCGCATGCGCCGCCGGGCAATTTCCGCTATCAGGACGATTTACGCACGCGCAGATACCATTCGCACAGCAGGCGAACCTGTTTGCGGGTATAGCCTTTCTCCATCATGCGGTCGACAAAATCGTCGTGCTTTTTCTGCTCGTCGGTTGAGGTTTTGGCATTGAACGAAATCACCGGCAACAACTCTTCGGTATTAGAGAACATTTTCTTCTCGATAACCGTGCGCAGTTTTTCGTAGCTGGTCCAGTTCGGATTACGTCCGCTGTTGTTCGCTCTGGCGCGCAGTACGAAGTTGACGATTTCGTTACGGAAGTCTTTCGGGTTACTGATCCCGGCAGGCTTCTCAATTTTTTCCAGTTCCGCGTTCAGGGATTCACGGTCAAACAACTGGCCGGTATCCGGGTCGCGGTATTCCTGATCCTGAATCCAGAAGTCCGCATAAGTGACATAACGGTCGAAAATGTTCTGCCCGTACTCGGAGTAGGATTCCAGGTAGGCGGTCTGGATCTCTTTGCCGATGAATTCAGCGTATTTCGGGATCAGATAGCCTTTGAGGAACTCAAGGTAGCGTTCAGCCTGTTCCTGTGGGAACTGCTCACGTTCAATCTGCTGTTCCAGCACATAAAACAAATGCACCGGGTTCGCCGCGACTTCGATATGGTCAAAGTTAAAGACACGAGAGAGGATTTTGAACGCAAAACGAGTCGACAGACCGTTCATTCCTTCGTCCACGCCCGAGTAGTCGCGATACTCCTGATAGGATTTCGCTTTCGGGTCGGTGTCTTTCAGGCTTTCACCGTCATACACGCGCATTTTCGAGTAAATACTGGAGTTTTCCGGTTCTTTCAGACGCGACAGAATCGAGAAACGAGCCAGCGTTTCCAGGGTGCCCGGGGCGCATGGCGCATGGGTCAGCTCACTGTGATTAAGCAGTTTTTCGTAAATCTTGATCTCTTCGGAGATCCGCAGGCAATAAGGCACTTTGACGATGTACACACGGTCAAGGAACGCCTCATTGTTTTTGTTATTACGGAACGTCACCCACTCAGATTCATTCGAGTGCGCGAGGATAATCCCGTTGAACGGCAGGGCAGAGATACCTTCTGTGCCGTTGTAGTTACCTTCCTGGGTCGCAGTCAGCAGCGGATGCAGCACTTTAATCGGTGCTTTAAACATCTCGACGAATTCCATGATCCCCTGGTTAGCACGGCACAGTGCGCCGGAATAACCATAAGCATCCGGATCGTTCTGTGCGTGGTTTTCCAGCTTACGGATATCCACTTTACCGACCAGCGCCGAGATGTCCTGGTTGTTCTCATCGCCCGGTTCAGTTTTGGCGATAGCAATCTGCGCCAGAATGGACGGCCACACTTTCACCACCCGGAATTTAGTGATATCGCCACCAAACTCGTTCAGGCGTTTCGCTGCCCACGGCGACATAATTGTGCCGAGGTAGCGGTTAGGAATGCCGTACTCTTTTTCCAGAATCTGTGCATCTTCCTGAGGGTTGAAAAGGCACAGCGGGTGATCGTTAACCGGGCTACGTTCACCGTTCGCACTGAGCACGTAAATTGGTACGCGCTGCATCAGGGCTTTCAGTCGTTCAGCCAGAGAAGATTTACCGCCGCCGACGGGGCCCAGCAGATAGAGGATCTGTTTCTTCTCTTCCAGACCCTGAGCGGCATGTTTCAGGTAGGCGACGATCTGTTCGATTGCGTCTTCCATACCATAGAACTCTTCAAACGCCGGGTAGCGTGCGACTACGCGGTTCGAAAATAGACGGGACAGCCGTGGCTCATGGGCAGTATCGACCATCACTGGCTCACCAATAGCCATTAACAGTCGTTCTGCCGCGTTGGCATAGGCACTGCGATCTTGTTTACAGGTCGCAAGAAATTCCTGCAGTGTGAACTCTTCGTCCTTGGCAGCTTCATAACGCTGGCGATAGTGATCGAATATATTCATGGCATGCCGTCCTTTCGTTTTTTAGCACAGGATGAGAGCCGTTCGTATGAATAATGGAGGCTCCCGGAAGGCGTAAGCTGAACGACGCTCACCGACATTCTCACCTCTGATTCAGCAACCCTTGTGCCAGGTTACCTGGGAGAAATGGATAACGTGCCCCGCGTTTGCACCTTCTGAATTTAAGCGTAGATGGCATTTTCAAAACTTGCATGCTGTGAAAATTCAATTTCAATGACATATCAATAACTCATCAAAAAATACCGCCACTTAAAGATGAAGAAATTTCAAGCCTTCATTGGGCTGTCATCTCACTGCAAGCGAAGTGTCATCGGCCAATGGCAGCCTGGTAGGTTAAATACTGTCAGTGGAAGTAAAGAATTTGAGGTAAGCGGTACGGGCGGGTAAACTTCAGCCGCTTGTATTTTTTTAAGGGATATGCAACGTGAACTCATTGAAACTTCTGACAACAGGCCTGCTCCTCGCAACAGCAGCGTCCGTTGTCCATGCTGAAGACAGCAAATTAACGTTGGGCGCCGGTGTTGGCGTGATAGGGCATCCGTACAAACAGTATCACACTGATGTGTATCCGGTGCCGGCTATTGATTTTGAAAGCAATAACTTCTGGTTCCATGGTCTCGGGGGCGGGTACTACCTCTGGAATGACACGGCCGATAAGCTCTCCATCACCGCTTACTGGTCGCCGCAGTATTTTAAGCCGGGCGACAGTGACAACAATCAGCTGCGTAAGCTCGATCGTCGCCAGTCGACGATGATGGCGGGCCTGTCTTATATGCACTTCACCCAGTACGGTTTCCTGCGCACCACACTTGCGGGCGATACGCTCGACAAGAGCAACGGTATCGTCTGGGATGCTGCATGGCTCTATCGTTACACCAACGGTGCCCTGACAGTCACGCCAGGTATCGGTGTGCGCTGGGACAGCGACAACCAGAACGAGTACTACTACGGTGTGTCAAAAAAAGAATCTTCGAAGAGCGGCCTGCGCAGCTACGATGCGGACAGCGGCTTCAACCCGTATATCGAGCTGTCGATGAGCTACAAACTGACAGACAGCTGGAGTGTCTACGGAACGGGTCGCTATCTGCGTCTGTCGGATGAAATCACCGACAGCCCAATGGTCGATAAGACCTGGACTGGCCTGCTTTCTACCGGCATTACCTATACTTTCTGATTTGCACCATGCGAGTGCAATCCGTGCAATTTCACAGGGCAGCAATGCCCTGTTTTGCATTATGGTAGGGCACTCATGCAAACGGAGGTTGTTATGTCTCAGAGAACACATCACACCCATGAATTGATTAGCGTGCCACGCATTGGTCAGGGCACTTGGTATATGGGCGAAAACGCTTCCCACCGAACTGAAGAAATCACTGCACTGCGAGCGGGCATCGATTACGGACTCACGCTCATCGATACGGCAGAAATGTACGCCGAAGGCGGCGCGGAAGAAGTCGTTGGCGATGCCATTCGCGGCCAGCGCGATAAGGTATATTTGGTGTCAAAAGTCTATCCCTGGAATGCAGGAGGGCAACGCGCGAAGGCGGCTTGTGAAGCCAGCTTGCGCCGACTGGGCACTGATACTCTGGATCTCTATTTGCTGCACTGGCGTGGGGAATTTGCGCTGTCTGAAACCCTTGAAGCTATGGAGTCTCTGCAGCGAGAAGGCAAAATTCGCCAGTGGGGTGTCTCAAACCTGGATCTGGACGACATGAGGGAGCTTCATTCTCTGTCAGGAGGACAAGCCTGCGCCACCAATCAGGTGCTTTACCATCTGGCGTCACGCGGTATTGAGTACGATTTGCTGCCATGGTGTCAGCAGCAACAGATGCCCGTCATGGCCTATTCACCGCTCGCACAAGCAGGGCGTTTACGTAACAACGTGTTCACTCATCCTGTTATTCAGCAGATTGCCCACGCACACGCTTCAACTCCGGCGCAAATTATGCTGGCGTGGTTGCTCGCTCAGCCTGGTGTGCTGGCCATTCCGAAAGCGTCTTCTGTTGAGCATGTGAAGCAAAATGCGCAGGCGCTGGAAATCAAACTGAGTGAAGAGGAAAGGGTAGAGCTGAACAGGGCGTTCCCGGCACCTGGCCGGAAAACGCCGCTGGATATGGTCTGACTTAACGCTTAGCCACACGGATGGACTGAGAAAGACGGGACGGCTTCTCTTCAGACGCTTTCTGTGGTTTGGTCACACAAGCTGTTTCAACGCAGACGAAGGTTTTGTATCCGTCGTCTGGCATGTCGCCCATGCTGACAGACAGCGCGGGGCCTGGGTTCCAGCCAACCACGTTGCTGTGATGCCCGTGAATCACATCGATATTACGCGCTAACGCGTCATCGTGGATCACGCTGCAGGCTTCAGCATTCAGGTAAACGCGGTCAGTACGATCCGGGAAGGTTTGTACGCCATCGCTCAGAACGCCTTCTTCGGCATTGTTCACTTTATCAATGAAGCGATCGCCAAAGCCGCTGACTTTCACCTTGCTGATGTCACCCACGTTGAAGTAGGTGTGCAGGGCGGAAGTGGTTTCAAACTCACCGTGGGCTTCCAGTTCGATTTCGCAGGTTTTGCCGACTTTAAAGCGAGCGTACAGCGTGAAATCGTGCGGCCACAGCGCTTTGGTTTCTTCGTTGCTCTGCAGTTCAAACGTCAGTACCACACCGTTGTCGTCTTCATTGTGCGCTTTCAACGTCCACGCCTGGTTACGCGCAAAGCCATGCGCTGGCAGGCCTTGTTGTGCCGCCGGGCCAAACCATGGCCAGCAGATTGGCACGCCGCCACGCAGCGCTACACCGGTTTTGAACGGTGTGTTATTGCTGAGCCACAAGACTTCTTCTTCACCAGCGGGTTTCCACGAAAGCAGATGTGCGCCTTGCAAAGCGAAAGACGCTTTAGCTTGTGGGTGGTCAACAACGATCAGTTCTAAGTCGTCCAACTGACGGCGGGAGAGAACAGGGGTAAGTTGTTCAACAACAGGGAGAGCGAAAATTTTATTAATCATGATGCAATCCTTGATTCAACCGTAAACGAGAAGCATAAAAAAAGGCGACCGCAGTCGCCTTTTTGGATCAGGTTCTCATCTCAACTTATTTGGAGATGTGAGCGATCAGGTCCAGAACTTTGTTGGAGTAACCAGTTTCGTTATCGTACCAGGAAACCAGTTTCACGAAGTTGTCGTTCAGCGCGATACCTGCTTTAGCATCGAACACGGAAGTGCAAACTTCACCGTTGAAATCGGTAGAAACAACATCGTCTTCGGTGTAACCCAGAACGCCTTTCATTGGGCCTTCGGAAGCCGCTTTGATAGCTTGCTTGATGGTTTCGTAAGACGCTGCTTTTTCCAGACGAACGGTCAGGTCAACAACGGAAACGTTTGGAGTTGGAACGCGGAACGCCATACCAGTCAGTTTGCCATTCAGTTCTGGCAGCACTTTACCTACTGCTTTAGCAGCACCGGTAGAAGATGGGATGATGTTCTGAGCTGCGCCGCGGCCGCCGCGCCAGTCTTTGTGAGACGGGCCATCAACGGTTTTCTGAGTTGCGGTGGTCGCGTGAACAGTGGTCATCAGACCTTCGATGATGCCGAAGTTGTCGTTGATAACTTTAGCCAGCGGTGCCAGGCAGTTGGTGGTGCAAGATGCGTTAGAAACGATGTCCTGACCCTGGTATTTGTCAAAGTTAGCGCCTTTAACAAACATAGGGGTGTCATCTTTAGATGGACCAGTCAGAACAACTTTTTTCGCGCCAGCAGTGATGTGCTTACGAGCAGTTTCGTCGGTCAGGAAGATACCGGTTGCTTCAGCAACAACGTCAACACCGATTTCGTTCCACTTCAGGTTAGCCGGATCTTTTTCAGCGGTAACACGGATTTTTTTACCGTTAACAACCAGGTGGCCGTCTTTTACTTCAACGGTGCCGTTGAAACGACCGTGAGTTGAGTCATATTTCAGCATGTATGCCATGTACTCTGCGTCTAACAGATCGTTGATACCAACGATTTCAATGTCAGAACGTTCCTGAGCAGCACGGAAAACAATGCGACCGATACGGCCAAAACCGTTGATACCTACTTTGATAGTCATATATTCCACCAGCTATTTGTTAGTGAATAAAAGGTTGCCTGTAAAATTACAAAAACCTTACGCAGCGTCAAGCGGAATCGTGTCAATCATTGCGACAAATCAATCCTCTGCATAGCCTTTGCACGATTGACCGCCTCACTCATCCTTTGGGCCAAATTCCATATGAGGGCTGCGCCCGGAATTTTAAAGGCCAGAAGAGATAAAAATGTGATTTTGATCACGATTATCGGGCTGCCCTTTCGCAACGAGTAAGTTTAGAACAAAAGTTCGCACTTCATTGTTAATGTTTTGTTAGAATCGGAGCCATAAGCCGATATTTATCCAGCGAGAAGTGAGCCAATGGCGAACAAACCCACTCCCGATGAGCTCGAAAGCAGCTTAAGCGAAATGCAGTTTTACGTGACCCAGAAGCACGGTACCGAGCCGCCTTTCACCGGGCGTCTGCTGCACAACAAGCGTGACGGCCTCTACCATTGCCTGGTCTGCGATGCACCGCTGTTCAACGCCGAAAGCAAATACGACTCAGGCTGTGGCTGGCCGAGTTTTTATGAGCCGGTTAGCGACACGGCGATTCGTTATCTGAATGACTACGCCCACGGC
Organism: Scandinavium sp. NPDC088450; assembly: GCF_044900545.1. Lineage (NCBI taxonomy): Bacteria > Pseudomonadati > Pseudomonadota > Gammaproteobacteria > Enterobacterales > Enterobacteriaceae > Scandinavium > Scandinavium sp. NPDC088450. The sequence continues at coordinate 87,955 of NZ_JBJDNI010000022.1, forward strand.
ATGCAGCGCACGGAAATCCGTTGCGGAAACTGTGATGCGCATCTCGGTCACGTGTTCCCGGATGGCCCGCAGCCGACAGGTGAGCGCTATTGTGTGAACTCAGCGTCATTGAGTTTCACCGATGAGCAAAACGGTGACAAAACCAAAGGCTGAAGAAACGATTCAGCAAATTATTCCTGAGGAGCACCGCAGATCGTGGAAATCGAGCAAATTATCGACGGCATGACCGAGGAAGTTTATCAGCGTCTGGCGACGGCCGTAGAGCTGGGAAAATGGCCCGATGGCGTCGCGTTAACGCCGGAGCAAAAAGAGAACAGTCTGCAACTGGTGATGTTGTGGCAGGCTCGCTACAACACGGACGCGCAGCACATGACTATCGACACCCAAGGGCAGATGGTGATGAAGAGTAAGCAGCAACTTAAAGAGGATTTCGGTATCGCACCGAAGCCAATTGCGACGCTGAAAATGCAGTGATAGTGCAGTGTCAGTGCGGCCTGTTGCCCTCTCCCACAGGGCGAGGGAGCAAACACTAAAAACGGCAACCAAGGTTGCCGTTTTGCATTTACCTTTGTTTAATCCCCAGCGACGTCGCCAGCTGCTTAGCTAACTGGTTATTGTCATCCGCGCCATACTCCCAGAACATCGCGCCACCCAGTCCTTTTTCCTTGATGTACTGTGCTTTCAGGTCCACAGACCGTGGGTTCTCATACGACAGAGCAAACAAGGCTTTCCCTTCCGCTGATTTCACCGACAACCACGGTACCTTGGCCTGATCGTCCCAGTGCTCGGTAAAGCGTTTCTGCGGATCGTTAATCAGCTTGCCGACGATGTCGTTGTACTTCACGTAGGTGTCTTTGCTGAGATCAAACCCAAGTGAACGGAACAGCTCAGTTTCTTGTTGGCTGAAGTACGGCTGAGTCGCAGGGTTTTTCTCTGCGTCTGGCTTGCTCCAGTCAATGCCTGGTTCAGTGGCGCGTTTCGGCACGCGGCCATAGAAACCAATCCCAAGGTTCATCTGTTCCGGTTTCAGCCCGGCAGCAAGATAGTTATTCACCACAAAATCAGCGCTGTATTTATCTGCCTCGGCGACGGTTGGCCACTGGCTGGAGTCATACAGGTTTGAGTTGAAGTACTGGGTGCCGTACGCCATGTCGTAGGTCATCAGGTTGATGTAGTTCAGATAAGGCGCGATAGCCTTCACATCTACCCAGCTTTTCGGACTTTCAGCATTGGCACCGACGGCAATGGTCACCAGTTTTTGTTTAGGCATTGCTGCACGCAGTTCTTTGAGCAGGGCGGTGAAGTTGTCTTTGTCTTCAGGCTGCTTATCCACCAGTCCCCATGCGCCGTTAACCGGATATTCCCAGTCTAGATCGATGCCATCCAGGCCGTAGGTGTTCACCACCTCTTGAACTGAACGGATAAAGACCGCGCGACTTTCTTTGCTGTCCGCCGCGCCAGAGAAGCCACGAGCGCCCCAGCCGCCGACGGAAAGCAGCACTTTGAGGTCAGGGTTCTGTTTGCGTAATTCCGGCAGTTTGCGCAGATCGGCAATCACTTTCGGTGAGAGCCAGATTTGGTGCAGTTTGCTGGCATCCTTCAGCGCTTCATTGGTTTCACCCGCTTCGTTGTTGTAGATAAGGCCGAAGGAGTAGTTGAGGTGGGTTATCTGGCGGACATCCAGCTTATTGATATCGCCGCCAGGCCCGGCGGTGACGTCTCCGCCGCCGTTAAAGTAGCCGACCGACATCAGGTCAGCCGCGAAAACTGTTGAGGTGCAGAGCAGGGGTAAGGCTGCCAGAACAGGCAATAATTTCATAAATCATCCTCTTTGACTGATAAAAAAGACCGACACGCCACACAAGGGCGTGGCGAAAAAACAGCCAGAGCAGAATAGCATCACCGTTGCGTTAAAACTGCGAGAGGGATTCAATTTGCAGACAAATGAGGGAGTTGTGATGATTGCCCGGCAAGCGTCGCGCCGCCGGGCAAGGTAGAACAATCAGGCCTGAGTTTCCTGCCAGTCGGCAAAGGTGTACAGCGTTGCCCCTTCGGCTGCCATTTCCATAAACGCTTCAACGCTGTCCTGCGGATGAAGGTTTACCCCGCGACAACCATCAGTAATGACGTTGACTTCATAACCCAGCTTCAGCGCATCCAGCACCGTGAACTTCACGCAGTAATCTGTCGCCAGCCCCAACACAATCAGCTCAGTGACTTTTTGCGCACGTAACCACTCATCAAGGCCGGTTTTCTGGCGATGGCCGTTGTCGTAAAAAGCGCTGTAGCTGTCGATGTTTACCGCTTCGCCTTTTGGGAAAACAATATCGATGTGCTGGCTGTTGAGCAGCGGGTGCAGTTCAGCGCCTTCGCTGTTCTGCACGCAGTGATCGGGCCAGAAGGTTTGCGGCAAGCCATCCAGCTCACCCTGAGTATAGGGCTCAACGCCATGCTGGCTGGCGAAACTACCGTGATTAGCGGGGTGCCAGTCCTGGCTTGCGACAATGGAGTCACCGCGAACCAGACACCAGTGGATCATCGCATTGGCAATATCCACCGTGCTGTCGCCTTCAGGCACAGCCAGTGCGCCTCCGGCACAAAAGTCATTCTGGAGATCAACCAGTAACAGCGCTCTTGCGTTCATCGCTTCTCCTTACTCGTCGGGCGTCAGTTCACCGCGCAGGTTTTGCTGCATGGCGGTGCGAACGGCGTCAGCATTCAGCCCTTGCGTTAACAAATAGTGTAGCTTGGTCAGGGTTGCTTCTACGGTCATATCGAAGCCGCTGACCACACCAGCCTGGGCGAGGGCGTTGCCAGTGGCGTAACCGCCCATGTTCACTTTACCCGACATGCACTGCGTCAAATTGACGACCACGATGCCACGCTGGCTGGCTTCTGCCAGTTCCTTAATGAACTCACCGCTTTGCGGAGCGTTGCCCACGCCATAGGAGCGCAGAATCAGCGCTTTTACTGGCTGACGCAGGAAGTTGCGCACCACATCAGCGGAGATCCCCGGATAGATGGTCACCACGCCAATAGGCTGCGGTGTAATAGGGTGAACAATGAGATCGCCAGTACCGTGTGGTGCAGGTGGCGTGCCGAGACGGCGAATGTGAATCCCGGCTTCCAGCAGTGGTTGCAGGTTTGGCGAGGCGAACGCATCAAAACCGTCGGCGTGAGCTTTGGTGGTGCGGTTGCCGCGATACAGACGGTTATTGAAGAACAGCGTGACTTCGTTAATCGGGTAGTTCGCCGCCACATACAACGCATTCAGCAAATTGATTTGCCCGTCAGAACGCAGTTCAGCCAGCGGTATTTGTGACCCTGTCACAATAACCGGTTTGCCGAGGTTCTCCAGCATAAACGACAGCGCAGAGGCGGTGAACGCCATGGTGTCCGTGCCGTGCAGGATAACGAAACCGTCGTAATCATCGTAATGCGCCTGAATATCGTCGGCGATGTGCTGCCAGTCTTCTGGCGTCATATCCGAGGAGTCCATCAGGGGCTGGTATTCGTGAATGGTAAAGTCAGGCATTTCCGGGCGGTGGAATTCCGGCATCAGCGCCAGCTGGCGTTGCAGGTGACCTGAAACCGGGATGTACCCGTGTTCGGAACGCTGCATGCCGATAGTCCCGCCGGTGTAGGCTACGTAGATCGATTTCTTTTGCATGATGAGTGACTGAATTTTAACTAAAAAAATCCCCTCGATTAAGAGGGGATGCGAATTAGCGTATGTTAGCGCAGGTCAGGCAGAACGCATAACGGTTCTGCGGATCGTTGAAGGCGGCAAGTTTATCGCCTTCCTCCTTGACCACACTGGCGGCGGTGACCAGCGGCGCAGGCAGATACGCCTGAAGCGCCTGTGGCAATGCCGCGCGGACAGACCCGCTCAGGCTATCGATAACCATATTGAAGAACGTGGGCTCTTCCTGATAGTAATCGATATGCCACTGTTTCAGTTTCGCCAGCTCGGCGGCTTTCGCGACGGCATCGTCGAAATCACCGAGGCTATCCACCAGGCCGTTGGCTTTGGCATCCTGACCCGTCCAGACGTGGCCCTGAGCGATTTTATCCACCTGCTCTGGCGTGCTATGGCGAGACTGTGCCACCAGGGTGATAAAGCGCTTGTAACCATTCTCAATGCTGAGCTGCATCATGTCCTGCACTTCCTGCGGCAGCGCTTTGGTCATCGAGATGTCCGCCAGTGGGGACGTCGACACGCCATCGGTATGCACGCCAATGGAATCCAGGCTGTTCTCAACGGTGTTAATCACCCCGAAGATGCCGATGGAGCCGGTCAGGGTGCTGGCATTCGCCACGATGTAATCTGCCGGAGTGGAAATCCAGTAGCCACCGGAAGCGGCCATCCCGCCCATAGAGACAACCACAGGTTTGCCTGCCGCACGTGCAGCCGCCAGCTCAGAGCGAATCACTTCCGAGGCGCTAACGCTGCCGCCAGGGCTGTTGACGCGTAACACAATGGCTTTCACTTTCGGGTCCAGACGGGCATCGCGAATTTGTGAGGCAGTTGTATCGCCACCCACATTTCCTGGGGTTTCCTGACCGTCGATAATTGCGCCGTTAGCGAAAATAACCGCTACGCTTGCGCCCGTATCTGCCGGGGTTTTCAGGTTGTAGTCGTAATAGCTGACTGCGCGATAGTTATTATCCGCCTTGCTCCAGCCAAACTGTTTGGTCAGCGCTTTTTCAACGTCGGTGTTCGACGCCAGTTGATCAACCAGTTTGCTGTCCAGCGCATATTTCGCCGTGTCGCCATCGACTTTACGCAGACCGTCCAGCACGCCTTGCGCGCCTGGGAAAATCTGTTCAGCAGTGGTCTGGCGGTTTGCGGCAATGGTGTTCAGATAGTTTTGCCACAGCTCGCCAATCCAGCGGCTGTCCGCTTCGCGTGCGGCCGGGGACATATCGTCACGGATAAACGGCTCAACGGCAGATTTATACGTCCCGACGCGGAACACATGGGTGGTCACTTTCAGCTTATCGAGCAGGGATTTGTAATACAGCCCGTTGGTCGCAAAGCCGTGAAGATCGACCGTGCCCTGCGGCGACAGATAGATTTTGTTGGCGAAGCTGGCGAGATAATACTGAGCCTGGGTGTAGTCATCGCCCACGGCATACACCGGCTTACCGCTGTCACGGAATTCGCGCAGCGCTTTACCGATATACTGCATGGAAGGCTGGTCGCCCCCGGCAAAGTTTTTCAAATCCAGCACGATACCGGTGATATTGCGATCGTCTTTGGCCTGGCGAATCGTATTCACGATATCAAACAGGGAGTTTTCCTGCAGGCGGTCGGAGCTGGCACCCAGTAGCTGACGACTGATAGCACTGATTTTACTGCTGGTTGAGGGCTTATCGACCACCACCCCGGTGAGATCCATAAGCAACGCGCCACGGCCTGTGCTCTCAGCCGAGCTAGTGCTGCTCACCTGCATCCAGATGCCGACGCACACCAGCACCAGCAGAATAAAGAACAGGTTCAGCACCAGTTCGCGAATAAAGTTCAACAGACGCCATGTCCATTTAAAGAATCCGGCAATGATTCGCCAAAGGGTTCGCATGTTTTCTCCCTGCCTGAATGAAAAGAGGTCCGCCCGCGAAGGCGCGACGTGTGGCTATCCTAAAGACACCACCGCCGGTTGTCAGCAGGAATCGGCGCCTGCGCTGTAACAAAATCTGCTTCCATGTTAATTTTGTGAAAATCCCTGAAACCCGGAGATAAGTAATGGATGCACTTGACCTGCTCGTCAACCGCCGCAGCGCTTCCCGCCTTGCCGAGCCCGCCCCACAGGGCGAACAGCTGGAGAATATTCTCCGTGCCGGACTGCGAGCCCCCGATCATGGTACGCTCACACCCTGGCAGTTTTTTGTGATTGAAGGCGAAGGACGCGAGCGTTTCAGCCAGCTTCTTGAGAAGGGCGCCGTTGCCGCGGAACAAGATGAAAAAGCCATCGAGAAAGCCCGCAACGCCCCGTTTCGCGCTCCGCTGATTATCGCCGTGGTGGCGAAATGTCAGGAGCACCCCAAAGTGCCGAAGTGGGAACAAGAAATGTCTGCCGGTTGCGCCGTGATGGCGATGCAAATGGCGGCCGTGGCGCAAGGTTTTAACGGGATCTGGCGCAGCGGTGCATTAACTGAAAGCCCAGTCGTCCGCGATGGCCTGCAGTGCCGCGAGCAAGATAAAATCGTCGGTTTCCTCTATCTGGGCACGCCGCAGTTGAAAGCGTCTTCCAGCATTTCAGTGCCTGACACCACACCGTTTGTGGTGCGTTTCTGATAGTTTCCCGAGAGCGCTTTGATGCCGGGTGGCGCGTTGCTTACCCGGCCTACGAGAACCTGGGTTTTCTCCCTCTCCCCGCGGGCTGAGGTATCCCCACAAAAGTGAAAAGCACGATGAAGTGTGATCTACTGGTTGCGCTAACAAAACAGAAGAGACCTCATC
>NZ_JBJDNI010000023.1:0-90629 GCF_044900545.1 Scandinavium sp. NPDC088450
GAATGAATATAGTTAATGCACTGAAATTATTAGGGAAAGAGTACAGTAATATGGTCACAGGCGAATGACCATATTACTGGGGATCCCTCAGCCCTGTGGGAGAGGGTCGGGGAGAGGGCACCAGACAGCACAGAACTTTTATTCATCCAGCGACCGTAAATGGTCATCCTTTCTCAGCGTCATCAACGCAAAAATACTCACCACGGCGGTTGCCATCACGTAGTACGCAGGAATATCAAGATTCCCTGTCTCTTTGATTAAACCAGTAATGATGAGCCCTGCACACCCGGAGAAAATGGCGTTCGACAGCGAATAGGCCAGCCCTAGTCCGGTATAACGCACTCGGGTTGGGAACATTTCGGACAGCATTGCTGGGCCGGGGCCTGCCAGCATACCCACTAATCCGCCTGCAACTAACACCACAACGGCTTTGACCAGCAACGTGCTGGATTCCGCCTGAAGAATTTTCAGCAATGGCAGGGCCAGAACCAGAAGTAACACCGCGGCCAGCACCATGACTTTTCGACGGCCTATTTTGTCACTGAGTATTCCCGAAGGAATGATGGTCATGGCGAAACCAATGTTAGAAATAACGGCGATCAGCAGCGCCTGGTTAAACCCGGTATGCAGGGCAGACTGCAGGTAGGAAGGCATGATAACCAAATAAGTATAACCGGCGGCTGACCAGACCATCAGGCGGCCAATACCGGTCGCAATGGCTTTAAAGGTGCTGCTGACGCTGGCTTTCACCACCGTAGCCTCTTCTTGTTGCTGACGGACAAAACTGGGGGTTTCCTCCATGTGCATTCGCAGCCAAAGCGCAATGACGCCCATCGGCAAGGCAAGGAAGAAAGGAATTCGCCAGCCCCAGTCGTGCAGTTCTTCAGGGGTAAGCACAAAGGACAGCAATGCGACAATACCGGCACCCGCCAGCAGGCCAAGCGCGACGGTGAAAGATTGCCAGGCACCGTACAACCCACGTTTACCTCGCGGCGCAAATTCCGTCATCAGCGACACGGCACCCCCATACTCACCGCCAGCAAACAAGCCTTGAAGAATGCGCAGGCAGGTCAGGATCAGCGGTGCCGCGATGCCAAGCGTGGCGTAAACCGGCACAAGGCCAATCGCCGTGGTGGCGAGCGTCATCATCACCAGTACCAAAATCAGCGTCGGCTTGCGGCCGATTTTGTCACCGATTCGACCGAAAACAATGGCGCCCAGAGGGCGGAAGAAAAAGGCTACCGCGAAAGAAGCGTAGGTCAGAATCAATCCAGTGAGCGGTGCTTCACCGGCCAGCTGGAAGAAGTTTTTGGCGATCACCGTTGCCAAAAAACCATACACCGCAAACTCGTACCATTCGATAAAGTTACCAATAGATCCAGCGATAAGAGCCCGCTTGTGTGCTTGTGCTGCCATTGATCCTGATTGCATAGAAAATTCCGCCCTGACCATCGCATTAACATGTGAATAAATTATTCCATACATAAATCACAAGAAAATTTAAAATTCTTATGGCTGTGATGAAGTTCACGAAGGAAGTAAGGTGGATACTCGCTTTATTCGAAAAGCAAATCCGGACACGCTGTATTTCATTGCTGCGCCGTAACGGGTAAACTGCGAGCTGTATGCATATAACGCAATGATTTTATTAAATATATAATTTTGATTTTTAAAATGGCGCGTCTGACACTCTTCCCTGTTTCTGTCCTTGCTCTGTGCATCAATGCGGCGAACGCCTGATGCAAAGCTCTCCCGTATCTGAATTTTGCCTGCGTAACCTGGCGCGATTGACCTGGCCAGGTTTACTGACCCTTTTTCTCTGTCACTACTGCATTTGCTATCTGGTGCTGCGTGGGCTCCATGAATATCAACTGACTACCCCGTTGAGCACCTTTATTTACTATTGCTCGGTGGTGGGATCTTCATTGGGATTTGGTGATATCAGCCCAAACAGTGAAGCAGGGCGGCTGTTTACAGGGTTATGGCAGATTCCCGTGGGCGTTGTGCTTTTTGGCACGCTGCTAGGGAAAGTGGTGAATTCAGTGCGAGGCGCTTTTACAAAAGGACGCAAAGGAATGGGGAATTTCAGCCACCTAAGAAATCATCTACTGCTGATAGGCTGGCGCAGCCAACAGACTGAGAAAATGCTCTCTTTGCTGCTGTTTGATAAGAAGCGTACGTTCGGACGGGTTTTGCTTTGCGCACAGAATGAGTTGCTTCACCATCCTGCGCCAGAGACTCAAGGGGTAGATTTTATCCGGGTCAGTAACTTTACTGCGCCTGAAGAGCAGCAGCGAATCGCGCTTAAACACTGTAACCGAATCATTGTTTTCGCGCCGGCAGATGAGCAGACATTCACTATCGCGTTGTCTCTTGCTGAGAATGTGCCTGAAAGCTGCCATATGGTGGTTTATCTTGAGGATGAGCGTTATGCCACGTTGCTCAGCCAGTATTGTCCCGAGATAGAGGTCGTCAGAAATCTCTGCGCTGAACAGCTGACGCATTCTGCGATGGAGCCAGGCTCTTCCCATTCCATCACTTCAATGCTCAATCCGATGATTGGTGACACCGGCTGTGTGGTTTATACGCCGATGGGCATTAAGCCTGTGCAATACGGTGCGATGATGCACTATCTGAAACTTCATCACAATGCGACGCTGCTGGGTGTCAGCCGCTCGCGGAATGGCCGAAATCTTGAATTGAATCCGGATATTAACACCGAGGTTGTGGGAGGAATGTGGCTGCATATGATCAGTAACGGGCCGCTTCAGACCGGGGCTATCGACTGGGCGCAAGCGTCTGCTATCCCTCCTTTCAATCTGCGCTAAGGTCACGTTTTCTGCCTTTTCCTGCGCGTGAACAAAAGTGGCTGACCATACTTACGGCTAACGCTGATAAAGGAGGGATGCACCTTGGAATGGCAAACACATACCGTTTTCAACCAGCCTCAGCCCCTGAACAACAGCAACTTGTTTCTGTCAGACTCGGCATTGCGTGAAGCCGTTGCCCGGGAGGGCGCTGGCTGGGACAGCGATTTACTGGCGAGCATTGGTCAGCAGTTGGGTACGGCAGAATCTCTCGAACTGGGAAGGCTTGCGAATGTGAATCCGCCGGAGCTACTGCGCTATGACGCTTCAGGCGAGCGCCTTGATGACGTGCGCTTTCATCCCGCCTGGCATTTACTGATGCAAGGGCTGTGCGCCAATCGTGTACACAATCTGGCATGGGAAGAAGACGCTCGTGAGGGCGCATTTGTCGCTCGCGCTGCGCGTTTTGTACTGCACGCTCAGGTTGAAGCGGGCACGCTCTGCCCGATAACCATGACCTTTGCCGCCACGCCGTTACTCCAGCAATTACTCCCCAAACCCTTTGCCAACTGGCTGACGCCGTTGATGAGCGATCGCTATGATGCCCATTTGCTGCCAGGCAGCCAAAAACGTGGTCTGTTAATTGGGATGGGGATGACCGAGAAACAGGGCGGGTCTGATGTACTCAGCAACACCACGCGCGCAGAGAAGATTGACGGTTCGATGTATCGTCTGGTCGGGCACAAATGGTTTTTCTCGGTGCCGCAAAGTGACGCACACCTGGTGCTGGCGCAGGCCAAAGGCGGGCTTTCCTGTTTCTTGTTACCGCATTTTCTGCCTGATGGGCAACGTAATGCCGTGCGTCTGGAACGGTTAAAGGACAAACTCGGCAACCGCTCTAATGCTAGCAGCGAAACCGAGTTCACCGATGCGACAGGCTGGCTGCTGGGTGAAGAAGGGGAGGGCATCCGCCTCATCTTAAAAATGGGTGGGCTAACTCGTTTTGACTGCGCTTTGGGCAGTCACGGGCTCATGCGCAGGGCGCTTTCCGTTGCGCTGTATCATGCCCATCAACGGCAAGTGTTCGGCAAGACCCTGATCAATCAGCCTTTAATGCGCCAGGTTCTCAGCCGTATGGCTTTACAGCTCGAAGGACAAACAGCCTTTCTGTTCCGACTGGCGCGTGCGCTGGGCAATCGGGTTTCCCCTGAAGAAATGATCCTGGCCAGATTGTTGACTCCCGTCGCCAAATTCGCGGTCTGCAAAGCAGGTATCCCCTTCGTGGCTGAAGCCATGGAGGTGCTGGGGGGAATAGGGTACTGCGAGGATAACGAACTGCCGCGCCTCTACCGTGAAATGCCGGTGAACAGTATCTGGGAAGGCTCAGGCAATATTATGTGCCTCGATGTGCTGCGCGTGCTGACAAAACAGCCGGGGGCATTGGAGGTGTTAAGCACAGAATGTAATGAGGTCAAAGGGCAGGACAGGCATTTCGATCGAGCCTGGCGTCAGCTTCAGCAGCGATTACGTAAACCGGATGAGGCGCAAGGGCGTGAAATTGCTCAACAGCTCTATTTGCTGGGAAGCGGTGCGCAAATGCTGAAGTTTGCCTCGCCGCCACTGGCTCAGGCGTGGTGTCGAATGATGCTGGATACGCGTGGGGGGGTTTTGCTCAATGAACAAACTCAGGATGACTTGCTGCTGCGTGCGACAGGCGGTGTCGGATAATGTGCTGGGGCAGGCTGCTAGGGCCTGCCCGTGCTCTCAGGCATACAGAATCGCCTGCACCCGCCAGTTGTCAGGATGCTGCTCTTCATACATCTGAATAATGCGATACCACGAAGCCCCCTGCTCATCCGCCTTGAGCGCAATAACATGTTCGACATCCTGAAGGCTGCCTTCAATGTTATTGACGGAAATCAGGCCGATTTCATTCAATCCGGTCACGCAATCGGCGCTGGCGAACTCCGCGGACTGGGCCGTGGTTCTTGAAAGTCCAGGTAAGAAAGCAAAGGCATGTTTCATCGTCGTCAGCTCCATTTCACGTAACCCGAGGGGAATCCGGGCATTCCATCGCAGACGCATATCCAATTATCCCCGTCATACTTCAAGCTGCAGGTGCGTTGGCTGCACTCCCTCACCCCAGTCACTTACTAAAGTAAGCTCCTGGGGATTCACTCCCTTGCCGTCTTCCTGCAACTCGAATTATTTAGGGGATATCATCACGTCATTGTGCACAGAGAAACGTGAATGGCTGAAAAGCAATGTAAAACAGGCTAAAGAATGATCGCTACGGTTTGCGATACAAAATTGCCTGTGAATACCATTGCCCCGGCACGACGGTGTCATCAATCATGACGACGACGTAGTAGTCTGCTTTGGCGGCTGTCACTTTTTCCTTGAGAGCGGCCTCAACATCCATCGGTGAGCCGTACACCAGCGCGCTAGCGGTGCCTATTTTTTGCAGGCCTTCCGTTTGATTCCGCTTAATTTCTTGCGGATGACTGGTCAGTGGTGGCGGTGCTTCAGGTGTACCTTGAAGCACCGTGCAACCACTCAGTAAAACCGCCAGCAGTATTGGCGCAAAACGTCGCATAGCCATATCCCGTTTCCTGATAACCATTAGTGTAGTGATTAATTGATTTGCCTTTGGGGGGAATGTTCCCGAACTGTTAGCTCCCGCGCTATTTTCGAATGAAAATAGCGTAAAAGCGTAATCCACCTCTCAACATTAGCAGGCCTGAGGGGCGCGATAAACTTGCACCTGCCACAGCCGCGTGTCATACCAGCATAAAAGAAGGAGACGGCGAATGATTGAACTTGAAATGCGCAACCTGGCGGGCAGCGAAGTTTTGCACGCCTACCCAAAGGCGGCGGCAACCTCCGCTTTACCTTGCATAGTTTTTTACCATGGTTTTACTTCGTCAAAAGTCGTCTACAGCTACTTTGCTGTCGCGTTGGCGCAGGCCGGGTTTAGGGTGATTATGCCTGATGCGCTCGATCATGGCTCACGGTATGAAGGTGATGCAGCGCAAAGGCTGCAGCGCTTTTGGCCTATTCTGCTTAACAGTATTGAGGCGTTTCCCGCATTGCGAGAGGCCATTATTTCGCAGGGTTGGCTAGCGGATGAGCGGTTAGCTGTGGCGGGTGCCTCAATGGGCGGGATGACCGCTTTGGGTATTGCAACGCATCATCCGGAAGTGAAGTGTGTTGCGAGCCTGATGGGATCAGGTTATTTCTCTTCACTTTCCCAGACGCTGTTCCCTTCACCGAATTTCCCGCAGACGCTACATCAGTGGGACGTTGGCCAGCATCTGGAAACCCTGGCTACGCGCCCTCTGTTTTTGTGGCATGGTGAAGAGGATGACGTAGTGCCTGCCATTGAGTCGTTCCGCTTGCAGCAGGCGCTGAAGCAACAGGGGCTGGATAAAAATCTCACCAGCCAATGGCAAGCGGGCGTTAAGCACCGCATTACTCCGGAGGCGTTGGAAGCTGCGGTAAGTTTCTTTCAGCAACACCTTTAAACGCGAAGGATTTTTACACCCTGAGCTTCGAGCTGTTTAAGAATTTCAGGGTTAGCATCTTTGCCGGTGATCAGCATATCGATTTCATCGGCACGGCTGAATAACATGCCTGCGCGTTCACCCACTTTACTGCTATCAACCAGCACCACCAGTTTCCCCACGCCGTTCAGCATTTTCTGTTCGGCCATGGCGGTCAGCATATCGGTTTTGTAGAGCCCATCAGCGGTAAGCCCCTTCCCGCTGGTGAACATCCAGTGGCCGGCATACAGCGTATTTTCGCTGCCCTGAGGGCTCAGGGTGATGGACTGGCTACGGTTATATTGCCCCCCCATGATGATCACGCTGTCATGCTCTTGATCGATAAGGTAATTCGCTAATGGTAGATAGTTGGTGATTATCTGCACTGGCTTGCCGCACATCTCGCGACCCAGCAAGAACGCAGTTGAACCGCAGTTAATCACCACGCTTTCGCCAGGGCTGACTAACTGGGATGCTGCACGGGCGATCCTGACTTTTTCGTCATGGTTCATCGCCTCATGAAGATTCATCGGTGTCCAGCGAGGGCGTTGCTGGCTGATAGCCTCAGCGCCATTGCGCACTTTCTTAAGCTTGCCGCTTTCGTCCAGCTTATTGATATCTCTGCGAGCGGTGGCCGGGGAGATGCCCAATTTTTCAATCACCTGTTCCACGGTGACAAAGCCTGACTGCGCCAGGTGGTCAAGCAGGATTTGGTGTCGTTGTGCTTCCGTCATGAGCTATTCCGGTCATTCGTGATTTTTACTGATGATATTTGAAATAGCCTGTAATTACTAAATCAAAAAAGTCTCCTGAACGGACGCTGCAACATCCCCCCGGATCGGTGCAGCGTCTGCGTGATGCTTACAGGAAGGATTTAAACGGCAGGTCAGGCTCAGTCGTAAAGCAATCTTCAAAACCACGAGGGTAATGATATTCAAAATTGTCTTTATCGAGCGGCCAGGTGAATTTGCCGCCAACCTGCCAGATGAACGGCTTGAAGCCATATTTCAGGCGATCTTTTTTCATCTCCCACAGCATGCGGATCTCTTGAGGATCGGCCTGGAAATTCGACCAGATATCGTGATGGAAGGGGATAACGACCTGAGTCTTGAGCGCTTCTGCCATGCGCAGAATGTCCGCGCTGGTCATTTTGTCGGTAATCCCGCGTGGGTTTTCACCGTACGAGCCCAGTGCGACGTCGATATGATGTTCATTGCCGTGTTTAGCGTAGTAGTTGGAATAGTGTGAGTCACCGCTGTGATACAGCGAGCCACCCGGCGTTTTGAACAGATAGTTGACGGCGCGTTCGTCCATTCCGACCGGAAGAATACCTTCTGCTTTCTGATCGGCTGGCAGCGTAATCAATGCGGTGCGATCAAATGCATCAAGTGCATGAATTTCCACATCCTTCACTCTCACCACATCACCCGGTTTGACCACAATGCAGCGTTCTTTTGGCACGCCCCAACCGATCCATAAATCGACACAGGTTTGCGGCCCGATAAACGGCACATCACTGGCGCAATTCTGCAGTACAGCGGCGGCCACGTTGACATCAATGTGATCGTTATGATCGTGGGTGGAGAGCACCGCATCAATCTCACGAATGGCAAAAGGGTCCAGCACAAACGGCGTGGTGCGCAGATTAGGCTGCAGTTTTTTCACTCCAGCCATTCGCTGCATCTGATGCCCTTGCTTCATCAAAGGGTTGCCGTGACTTTGCTTACCCGTTCCGCACCAGAAATCGACGCACAGGTTGGCATTCCCTTCTGATTTTAACCAGATACCGGTGCAGCCTAACCACCACATGGCGAAGGTCCCTGGTGCTACTTTTTCTGCGGCGATCTCTTCGTTTAGCCAGCTTCCCCACTCTGGAAATGTGCTCAGGATCCAGGACTCACGGCTGATTGTGTCAATTTTACTCATTGCATGACTCTCCGTTTTCAAAATAAATCACCAAATGATTGCTTTTGATTAACGTTGACACCCTTTGAACATAAAATCAAGAGTTGGTTTTGGCTCTTATGAGAGGCCGTTACGCTTTTCGTTCAACGACCACTCCAGCGCGTTTTAGTTAAAATAAACAACAGTATCAATTGTTTGATTGATTTTTCGTGTTGGGTAAGCCGCTCAGCTGCAAAACCCTTGTCGTATTGTGGAAATAAATTGCGCAGTCAATCACATTTAATCAAATGTGCTCTTGTGGTGATTAATTTTGATTATTAAGGTGGGCGCACTGCTCGGCGACGTTTGTCCTCGCCGTCTACAACATGGAGATCGTTATGGAGTTCCTCTACACCGTCTTTACCGTGTTCTTCAATCAGGTGATGACCAATGCTCCGTTGCTATTGGGCATCGTCACCTGTCTGGGCTACATCCTGTTACGGAAAAGCGTCAGCGTGATCGTTAAAGGGACCATCAAAACGATCATCGGTTTTATGCTGTTGCAGGCAGGGTCGGGCATTTTGACCAGTACCTTCAAACCGGTCGTGGCCAAAATGTCCGAGGTTTATGGCATTAATGGCGCTATCTCAGATACTTATGCCTCGATGATGGCCACTGTTGAAAGAATGGGAGAGGCCTACAGTTGGGTGGGGTATGCCGTCTTACTGGCGCTGGCCTTAAACATTTTGTATGTCGTATTCCGCCGCCTGACGGGCATTCGAACCATCATGCTGACGGGGCATATCATGTTCCAGCAAGCAGGATTGATTGCCGTCTTCTTCTACATTTTCGGCTACCCGATGTGGACGACGATCCTTTGCACAGCCGTGCTGGTGTCGCTCTATTGGGGCATCACTTCCAACATGATGTACAAGCCGACGCAAGAAGTGACTGAGAACAGTGGTTTCTCCATCGGGCATCAACAACAGTTCGCCTCATGGATTGCCTACAAGATCGCCCCGTACCTCGGTAAGAAAGAAGAGAGTGTTGAAGATCTTAAGCTCCCAGGCTGGCTGAATATTTTCCATGACAACATCGTCTCCACGGCGATTGTCATGACCGTATTCTTTGGGGCCATCTTGCTCTCTTTCGGTGTGGATACCGTGCAGGCCATGGCAGGCAAAGTGCACTGGACCATCTACATCCTGCAGACCGGTTTCCAGTTCGCAGTGGCGATTTTCATCATCGTTCAGGGTGTGCGCATGTTTGTGGCGGAGCTCTCTGAAGCATTTAACGGCATCTCCCAACGGCTTATTCCTGGTGCAGTCCTGGCGATTGACTGTGCGGCTATCTACAGCTTTGCGCCGAACGCAGTCGTATGGGGCTTTATGTGGGGCACCATCGGGCAGCTTATTGCCGTCGGCATTTTGATTGCGATGGGCTCTTCCATTCTGATCATTCCTGGCTTTATCCCCATGTTCTTCTCTAACGCCACCATCGGCGTCTTTGCTAACCACTTTGGTGGCTGGCGCGCGGCACTCAAAATTTGCCTGGTGATGGGAATGATAGAAATTTTTGGCTGCGTCTGGGCGGTGAAACTCACCGGCATGAGCGCCTGGATGGGGATGGCTGACTGGTCCATTTTGGCGCCACCGATGATGCAAGGCTTTGCTTCACTCGGCCTGATCTTTATGACCGTCATTATCCTGATTTCACTGGTTTATATGGTCTTCGCGGGCCGCACATTGCGCGCCGAAGAAGATGCGGAAAAACAACTGGCAGACAACCCTGCTCAATAAGGAGTTCCGATTATGACCGTACGTATTTTGGCTGTTTGTGGCTGTGGGCAAGGCAGTTCCATGATCATGAAAATGAAAGTCGACCAGTTCCTTACCCAGCAAAACGTGGTGCACACCGTCAACAGTTGCGCGGTGGGGGAGTACAAGAGCGAGCTCAGCGGGGCAGACATCATTATCGCGTCGACACATGTCGCCAGTGAAATCGAGGTCTCCGGGAATAAGTATGTGGTGGGCGTGCGCAACATGCTGTCGGCGGCGGATTTTGGCCCAAAACTGATGGAAGTGATCAACGCGCACTTCCCGGCAGATGTGAAGTAGGGGCCCGCCATGAAGCTACGTGATTCATTAGCGCAAAACCACTCGGTCAAACTGCAGGCAGAAGCCAGCACCTGGCAGGAGGCGGTGAAAGTCGGTGTTGATCTGCTGGTGGCAGCAGACGTGGTTGAGCCGCGCTATTACCAGGCCATCCTGGATGGCGTTGCCGCATTTGGGCCTTACTTTGTGATAGCGCCAGGCCTTGCAATGCCGCATGGCCGCCCGGAAGAGGGCGTTAAACAGACGGGTTTCGCGCTAGTCACCCTGAAAACCCCGTTGGTCTTTAACCATGAGGATAACGATCCTGTCGATATCCTCATCACCCTGGCGGCCGTGGATGCCAACACCCATCAGGAAGTCGGCATCATGCAGATAGTGAATCTGTTTGAAGATGAAGCCAATTTTGACCGATTACGTGCCTGCCGCACTGAGCAGGATGTGCTTGATTTGATTGATTCCGCCACCGTGGCGGCCGCTTAAGAGGAAATGGACATGTCTCAGTTACCGATGCTCCAGGTTGCACTGGATAACCAAACGCTGTCTCACGCTTATGAAACGACACGCCTGATTGCTGAAGAAGTCGACATTATTGAAGTGGGCACCATCCTTTGTGTGGGTGAAGGCGTTCGTGCGGTTCGTGACCTGAAAGCGCTGTACCCACTTAAAATTGTGCTGGCCGATGCCAAAATCGCCGATGCAGGCAAAATCCTCTCGCGTATGTGCTTTGAGGCGAATGCCGATTGGGTCACCGTGATTTGCTGTGCCGATATCAACACCGCTAAAGGGGCGCTGGAAGTCGCAAAAGAATTTAACGGTGATGTGCAAATTGAGCTGACTGGCTTCTGGACCTGGGAACAGGCGCAGGAGTGGCGTGATGCCGGGATTCAGCAGGTGGTTTATCACCGCAGCCGGGATGCGCAGGCGGCAGGCGTTGCCTGGGGCGATGCGGATATCAGTGCGGTGAAGCGTCTGGCAAGTATGGGCTTCAAAGTAACCGTGACAGGCGGGTTAGCACTGGAAGATTTACCCCTGTTCCAGGGTATTCCTATTCATGTCTTTATCGCAGGGCGAAGCATTCGTGACGCTGCCTCTCCCGTTGAAGCGGCGCGCCAGTTCAAACGCTCCATCGCCCAGCTGTGGGGGTGAAATGCGATGATGCTGTCGAATCCCGTGCCACTTGGCATCTATGAAAAAGCGCTCCCTGCCGGGGAGTGCTGGCTGGAAAGGCTCACTCTGGCGAAAACGCTAGGTTTTGATTTCGTTGAAATGTCTGTGGATGAAACCGATCTGCGGCTCTCCCGGCTTGACTGGAGCCGTGAACAGCGGCTGGCACTGGTGAAGGCAACCGCCGAAACCGGTGTTCGCGTGCCATCGATGTGCCTTAGTGCTCACCGTCGTTTCCCGTTAGGCAGTGAAGATGATTCCGTGCGTGAGCAGGGGCTGGACATTATGCGTAAAGCCATCCTTTTTGCTCAGGATGTCGGCATTCGGGTTATCCAGCTGGCGGGCTACGACGTCTATTATCAGCAGGCCAATGATGAAACTCGCCGCCGTTTTCGTGAAGGGCTGAAAGCCAGCGTCGAGATGGCAAGCCGGGCTCAGGTTACGCTGGCGATGGAAATCATGGACTCTCCGCTCATGAACTCCATCAGCAAAGCGCTGGGTTATGCGCACTATCTTAACAACCCGTGGTTTCAGCTTTACCCCGACATCGGCAACCTTTCTGCCTGGGATAACGACGTGCAAATGGAGCTTCAGGCGGGGATTGGGCATATCGTGGCGGTGCATGTGAAAGACACCCGTCCAGGTGAGTTTAAAAACGTGCCGTTCGGTGCGGGCGTGGTGGATTTTGAGCAGTGCTTCGCCACCCTGAAACAGCATGGCTATTGCGGCCCGTGGCTGATTGAAATGTGGAGCGAAACGGCAGAAGACCCGCTTGCTGAAGTCGCCAAAGCGAGAGAGTGGGTGCTGGCGAAAATGGCACTAGCCGGACTGCGGGAGGTGGCATAAATGCAGCAGCTAAAAGAGCAAGTTCTCGAAGCGAATCTTGCGCTTCCTCGCTTTGGGCTGGTGACGTTTACATGGGGTAACGTAAGCGCTATAGACCGCGAACGAGGTTGGGTAGCCATTAAACCGAGTGGTGTATCCTATGAGGGCATGCGCGCGGAAGATATCGTGGTGATCGACCTGCAAGTTAACGTCGTTGAAGGGAAATGGCGGCCGTCTTCAGATACGGCGACGCATTTGGCACTTTACCGGCGCTATCCTTCTCTTGGCGGAATTGTTCATACCCATTCAACCCACGCGACGGCATGGGCTCAGGCGGGGCTTGCCATTCCCGCATTAGGAACAACGCATGCAGATTATTTCTATGGCGATATTCCCTGCACACGTCCGCTAAATGAAGCCGAAGTGCAGAACGACTACGAGTTGAATACTGGCAACGTCATTATCGAAACGCTGGGCGAATGCGAGCCACTACATATGCCGGGTATGGTGGTGTATCAGCACGGTCCTTTTTCATGGGGAAAAGATGCTCATGATGCTGTGCACAACGCGGTTGTGCTGGAAGAAGTCGCCAAAATGGCGTGGATAGCGCGTGGGATTAACCCGCAGTTGAAACCTATCGACCGCTATCTGATGAACCAACACTATTTGCGTAAGCATGGCCCTGACGCCTGGTACGGGCAGAAATAAAAAAAGCCCCCGGAGTCCGGGGGCAGGGTTCAACTATGGCAAAGTGCGTTTTGGTGTTGTCCTGGTGCTAGCGGTAAACGTCAGCGCTGGCATGAATCAAGCCATTGCTGCCGGGTTCATGAAGAAGAATTGGGTGATAGTATTTGGCGCCGCGCGCGTCACTCTCCTCACTCAAGGCTTGATCTGCTTCGCTTTCAGTGGCGATGTTATGATTGATGTAGATAACGCCTAAGCTCTGCACATCGTCCATATTTCTGGCCTGTCGGCCGTCTATCTTGATGGCTGCCATCGCGTTTGCACTGAGCAAAACCGCAGCCATTACGGCGATTGCGATGTTTTTCATGATAGTCACTCCCTACAGCCTGCTGTGTTTAGGTGGGGCTCCTTCTGCGTCCAGATGGGGTCTGATTTAAGTGTAATCGCTCCTGATCGATTCTTAAGCGACCATTTCTGATGCAGTTGTTCAAAAAAATGGCGCATTCCGTGTTGATTAATTTTAAGCCACTGAGTCAACGCAGCTTTGCGCTTAGTGCGAATTATTTGCGCAATCACCTTGAGTTTCCTGGGTAGCGCAAGTATGATTACGCGTCAATTTTTCAGCCGCCCTTTAACACGTTCCTTGCCTCCATGGGCCGCGGCTGACCCAGACAGGAGGCTGAATAATCCGTAAGGAGCAATTCGATGCGTCATTACGAAATCGTTTTTATGGTCCATCCTGACCAGAGCGAACAGGTTCCGGGTATGATCGAGCGTTACTCTGCTGCCATCACTGGTGCAGAAGGCAAGATCCACCGTCTGGAAGACTGGGGCCGCCGTCAGCTGGCTTATCCGATCAACAAACTGCACAAAGCTCACTACGTTCTGCTGAACGTTGAAGCACCGCAGGAAGTTATCGATGAGCTGGAAACTACTTTCCGCTTCAACGATGCCGTTATCCGCAGCATGGTTATGCGTACTAAAACCGCTGTCACTGAAGCATCTCCGATGGTTAAAGCGAAAGACGAGCGCCGTGAGCGTCGCGATGATTTCGCAAATGAAACCGCAGATGATGCTGAAGCTGGGGATTCTGAAGAGTAATCGCTGATGGCCAACCGTCTGGTGTTGTCAGGCACAGTGTGCAGGGCGCCCCTTCGAAAGGTCAGTCCATCAGGAATTCCTCACTGCCAGTTCGTGCTTGAGCACCGTTCGATGCAGGAGGAAGCCGGTTTTCACCGGCAGGCATGGTGTCAAATGCCCGTGATTATTAGCGGACAAGCGAACCAGGCCATTACTCACAGTATAACGGTCGGCACGCAAATCACTGTTCATGGCTTCGTAAGCTGCCACAAGGCGCGAAACGGGCTAAGTAAAATGGTTCTGCATGCCGAGCAGATTGAATTGATAGATTCTGGAGACTAGCCAAATGGCACGTTATTTCCGTCGTCGCAAGTTCTGCCGTTTCACCGCGGAAGGCGTTCAAGAGATCGACTATAAAGATATCGCAACGCTGAAAAACTACATCACCGAAAGCGGTAAGATTGTCCCAAGCCGTATCACCGGTACTCGTGCAAAATACCAGCGTCAGCTGGCTCGCGCTATCAAACGCGCTCGCTACCTGTCTCTGCTGCCGTACACTGATCGTCATCAGTAATCGGGCACGGTCCATTAATACGACTTTAAGAGGATAAGGTAATGCAAGTTATTCTGCTTGATAAAGTAGCAAACCTGGGCAGCCTGGGTGATCAGGTTAACGTTAAAGCGGGCTACGCTCGTAACTTCCTGGTTCCACAGGGTAAAGCTGTTCCTGCTACTAAGAAAAACGTAGAGTTTTTCGAAGCACGTCGTGCTGAACTGGAAGCCAAACTGGCTGACGTTCTGGCGGCTGCTAACGCTCGCGCTGAGAAAATCAACGCACTGGGCACCGTTACCATCGCGTCTAAATCTGGCGACGAAGGTAAACTGTTCGGTTCCATCGGTACTCGCGACATCGCTGATGCAGTTACCGCTGCTGGTGTTGACGTTGCTAAGAGCGAAGTTCGCCTGCCGAACGGCGTTCTGCGTACCACTGGTGAGCACGAAGTGGACTTCCAGGTTCACAGCGAAGTGTTCGCTAAACTGGTAGTAAACGTTGTTGCTGAGTAATTCATTACTCTGAAATAACGACGAAGCGCCGGCCTTGTGCCGGCGTTTTGCTTTTCTGCCTCCCAACTTTTCACTTGTATGGTAGCTATTGCCTCGCCCTTTACGGATAATGAATTGAAACGCTATTTTGATTCAGGTGTCAGTAATGGAAATGGTTACACCCGCCCCGCTTTTTACCCGTAAGAATGTTGTCTACCTCGGCGCTACGCTTTGCTGTCTGCTGTGGGGGAGCTCCTATCCCGCCATTAAAAACGGCTATGAAATTTTCCAGATTGCGACGGACGATATTCCGTCGAAAATAATCTTTGCGGGTTATCGCTTCCTGTTCGCCGGGCTGCTTCTGTTGTTATTTGCCATGGCGCAGCGCAAACCGATCGCCCGGCTTAGTGGCCGTCAATTTGGCCAACTGACGCTGCTTGGCCTCACGCAAACGTCTCTCCAGTACGCCATTTTTTATATTGGCCTGGCTTTCACTACGGGCGTGAAAGGGTCAATCATGAATGCCACGGGCACGTTCTTCAGCGTCCTTTTGGCACACTTCATTTATCAGAATGACAAACTGAGCTACAACAAAACGCTCGGCTGTATCCTCGGTTTTGCTGGCGTCATGCTGGTGAACTTCAGCCATTCGCTGGTGGACTTCAGTTTTGTCTGGCAAGGCGACGGGTTTGTGGTGCTGGCGGCCTTCATCCTTTCCGCAGCAACACTCTATGGCAAACGTATTTCGCAGACAGTTGACCCCACGGTGATGACTGGCTGGCAGCTAGGCATTGGCGGTGCTGTGCTGGTGGCGGGGGGCTATCTGAGCGGTGGATCGTTGACGTTTCACGGCGTTGAATCGGTCGCGGTGCTGGGCTACCTGACGCTGCTTTCCTCGGTGGCCTTTGCGCTTTGGAGCACTTTGTTGAAGTACAACCGCGTCAGCATGATTGCGCCTTTCAACTTCGTTATCCCGGTGGCGGGAACGGTGCTTTCAGGCATTTTCCTTGGGGAAAATATTCTGGAGTGGAAATATGCGGTGGCGCTGGTGTTGGTGTGCTCGGGGATTTGGTGGGTAAACAAACGCACTGAGTAACGGATGGCCCGGCCGCGCGAGAGCTGCCGGGCGAAAACTTAGCGGACGCGGATGTAGCTTCCGTCTGCCTGACGGGTGAACAGAGCCTGTTGGCCATTGCCGCTATCGACGGTTAAGCCTGTCACCACGCCGTTGGCGTTCTGTCGCACCTGAACCATTTGCCCGGCTTGCAGCGAGCTCAGAGGCTTGCCGGCACCTTCCACTTTTGACATCGCATAAACATCGGTGGCGGGCAGGTTATGATCGCGGAACAACTGTGCCAGCGTTTTGCCCGGCTCAACGCGATAAGAACGCCATTGCTGCTCAATACCCGGTAAGGATTGCGATGTTTCTGAGGTGGATTGTGGTTGAGTCTGAACCTGAGCCTGAACTTGAGGCTGGTCGTCCGGTTGCTCTTCCTGCACGACTTCCGGTGCAACAGGTGCGGCCTGGCCCGGATCGTTGACCGGCGGAGAAGAAACAATCGGCGGCAGCGGCTGCTGAAGATTGCCCTGTTGCGGCTGAGATTGCGATTGCAAATCGAGCTGCGCATCACGGCTTACAGGTTGCGTAACGTTATCATTCGTGGGAAGCAGAAAGCCGATAATGACCAGGACAAACCCCGCGATGATACCGCGACGGTGCAGCGGAGGCAGCGGGTCCATCAGTCGAATGTTATCCGGAGCATGCCAGATTTTTTGTAATGTCGGTTTTAATGCGAATCGCCCGGGCATGGGTTACCTCCTGCTCCGCGTTTCCCTGTTTGCCCCTCAGTATATACATTATTTTGCCGAGACAAAGTTTTACCCAATGCGGCCTGGCTGATATGCTGCCCGCTGATTTTCATCCGATGAAAGGAAAGACCATGGCAACCCCGACTTTTGACACCATTGAAGCCCAGGCGAGTTACGGCATTGGCCTGCAGGTAGGACAACAGCTCAGCGAATCTGGCCTGCAGGGCCTGCTGCCAGAAGCGCTGGTCGCGGGCATTGCGGACGCGCTGGAAGGCAAGCAGCCGCAGGTACCGGTAGATGTGGTGCACCGTGCTCTGCGTGAGATCCACGAGCGTGCTGATGCGGTACGTCGTGAGCGTTTTGAAGCCATGGCGGCGGAAGGCGTGAAATATCTGGAAGAAAACCGTGAGAAAGAAGGCGTGAGCAGCACCGAATCCGGCCTGCAATTCCGTGTTCTGACTCAGGGCGAAGGCGCTATCCCGGCTCGTACTGACCGCGTACGCGTTCACTACACGGGTAAGCTGATTGACGGCACCGTGTTTGACAGCTCTGTCGCTCGTGGCGAACCTGCTGAATTCCCGGTTAACGGCGTTATCGCTGGCTGGATTGAAGCCCTGACCCTGATGCCGGTTGGCTCTAAATGGGAACTGACCATTCCTCATAACCTCGCTTACGGCGAGCGTGGCGCTGGCGCGTCCATCCCTCCTTTCAGCACCCTGGTCTTCGACGTCGAACTGATCGAAATCCTGTAAGTCCGCTGAATCCTCTCCCGGCAACGGGAGGGGAGCATAAAATCAGCGCTAAATCCTTAAGTTATAAATTTGTTAGCATTTAATCTTGCATTACTGCACGGTGAGTGTATTTTTGTGAGCTGTTTCGCGTTAACAGAGTGATATAACACTCACTTCCAACATCTTATTAACATAATAACCATTTCAGTGTATTCAACCCGCCGATTCTTACCTACTATCGATAAGTCTTAAAAATGAAACCTCAGCAGAGGTATTCAATGGCCAAAGAGCCAGCACAACACAACAGGAACAACAGGAAGAAAATCACATGGTAGATCAGGTAAAAGTCACCGCCTCTGAGGAACCGGAGACGGAACAGTCGCTACGGCGCAATCTCACCAACCGACACATTCAGCTCATTGCCATTGGCGGCGCTATCGGCACCGGCTTGTTTATGGGCTCCGGTAAAACTATCAGCCTCGCCGGGCCGTCGATAATCTTCGTCTATATGATTATCGGCTTCATGCTCTTTTTCGTCATGCGTGCAATGGGGGAGTTGCTGCTGTCGAATCTCGAATATAAATCGTTCAGTGATTTTGCCGCGGACCTGTTGGGCCCGTGGGCAGGCTATTTCACCGGCTGGACCTATTGGTTCTGCTGGGTGGTGACGGGGATGGCGGATGTGGTCGCCATTACGTCGTATGCGCAATTCTGGTTCCCCGGGTTGTCCGATTGGGTGGCATCACTCGCGGTTATCTTGCTGCTGCTGGGCTTAAACCTTGCCACGGTGAAGATGTTCGGCGAGATGGAGTTCTGGTTTGCGATGATCAAAATCGTCGCCATCGTCGGGCTGGTGATTGTCGGTCTGGTGATGGTGATGACGCACTTCACCTCCCCAAGCGGCGTGCAGGCCTCTTTCGACCATTTATGGAATGACGGCGGCTGGTTCCCGAAAGGGCTCAGTGGCTTCTTTGCAGGCTTCCAGATAGCGGTGTTTGCCTTCGTGGGGATTGAACTGGTTGGCACCACGGCGGCGGAAACCAAAGATCCGGAGAAATCCCTGCCACGGGCGATTAACTCCATTCCAATCCGCATCATCATGTTCTACGTGTTCGCGCTGGTGGTGATTATGTCGGTCACACCATGGGGTTCCGTGGTGCCGGATAAGAGCCCGTTTGTTGAACTGTTCGTTCTGGTTGGGCTGCCTGCTGCGGCAAGTATCATCAACTTCGTGGTGCTGACTTCTGCCGCTTCTTCAGCCAACAGCGGTGTGTTCTCAACCAGCCGCATGCTGTTCGGCCTGGCGCAGGATGGCGTGGCCCCGAAAGCGTTCGCAAAACTGTCTAAGCGTGCGGTTCCGGCAAAAGGCCTGACCTTCTCCTGCATCTGCCTGCTGGGCGGCGTGGTGATGCTCTATGTGAATCCAAGCGCCATCGCGGCGTTCACAATGATCACCACCGTGTCGGCGATTCTGTTTATGTTCGTGTGGACCATTATTCTGTGTTCATACCTGGTTTACCGCAAACAGCGCCCGCAGCTGCACGCGGCATCCAAATACAAAATGCCTCTTGGAAAGCTGATGTGCTGGGTGTGCATGGCGTTCTTTGTGTTCGTACTGGTTCTGCTGACGCTGGAAGACGACACCCGTCAGGCGCTGATTGTCACGCCGCTGTGGTTTGTCGTGCTGGGTGCTGGCTGGTTGTATGCGGGTAAGAAACGTCTGCTGAAATAATCGTTTTTACCCTCACCCTAACCCTCTCCCTGAAAGGGAGAGGGGACTGACCGGAGCCGGTTTTGGTTTTCTCCCTCGCCCCTTTGGGGAGAGGGCCGGGGTGAGGGGATAAATTACTCCCCTGCTAAAGCCCGGGGAAACAGCACATTATTCTCAAGACTGATGTGCTCCATCAAATCATCAATCAGCTCGTTAATGCCGTTGTACATCGCTTTCCACGTGGTGCACGCTTCCGGCGGCGGCGTCACGTTATTGGTCACATGCTTGATCACTTCCAGCAGTTCACCCGCCTCATCATGTTCGCTTTCCATCACGCTGATAGGCCCCATCGCCTGGTTGCCCATGCCTTGTTTGATCATCGGGAACAGGATTTGCTCCTCTTTAATCATATGGCTCGAAAGCTCCTGATGCAGCGCTGTCAGATATTTAGCTAAGCCGCGCGGCACGTTAGGTTTATCAGCATGAACGCGTTCGACTTTTGTGGCCTGCAGAATCAGCTCCGGCAACTGCTCACGATGCCTGTCGTGGTAGCGCACCAGAATATACTCGATGATTTCCGCCAGCGGCGTGGTGCGCCACTCTTTCTCCACTGGTGCTTCTGCCAGTGCAGCCAGTTCGGCTTCAATAACTGCCACGTCCAGCTCCTTGCGGGCGGCTGCGCGTTCCAGCGTCTGTTTACCGCCACAGCAATAATCCATATCGTATTGGCGGAACAACGCAGATGCGCGTGGAATGGAGAGTGCCAGTTCACCTAAAGGTTGATCGCGAAAGGCCATAGCCGTTACCTCATGTAGAAAATATAAGATGCATATTAAATGCATCTTTAAGTCAAGGGAATACCCCTTTGGGAATACGGCATTATTTGGCCGGATCTTGCTGGAGCGCCTGGAGCTGCGGTTTTTGTGGTTTAGCCCGAACGGCAACCACCACGCCGATAACCAACAGTGCGATGCCCGTCAATGTCAGCACCGACGGAAGGCTTTGGCGCAGCAAAAAGGTGTACAGCAATCCGGCCAGGATTTCGAAGACGATCAGCGGCCCGACGATCACTGTCGGCAGGCGTTGGCTGGCGATATTCCAGCACAGCGCCCCGACCCATGAACAAAAGACGGCAATGGCGATCATCAGTGTGATGAATACCGCCGGACGCGGCCCAAACGGCAGGGGGAAGCTTTGCCCCTGGCCGTTCAACCATAAACAAGCCAGAACATAGCCCAACAGCGATACGGGCAGTGTCACCAAAGCTTGTGCGGTCGCCCACATCATCGGATGCTTGTCAGGGTTATCTCGCAACCAGCGGGCGTTGCGCAGCGCATACCATGCCCAGCACACCACAGAGATGAGCGCCAGCCCAATCCCCGTGCTGTAGCGCCACCAACTGAAATCAGGCAGGCCATGGCTCAGTTCCGCGATGTTCACACAAACCAGCCCCGCCGCTGTGCACAACAGCGCAGGCGCCATCCGCATCCACGAGAGTTTGCCGTCATGTCGGCTGTACAGCAGGTTGGCAAAAATGGGAATAACGACCGGCAGCGTGCCGATAATCATGGTCGAGACGGGCGCGCCTGCACGTTGAATGGCACTGGCAAGGCAGACGTAATAAATCAGGTTACCCATCATCGTCAGGCCCAGCGCGGTGAACCAGTCACGTCTGGCTAGTCGCTTTAACTGCGCGCGGCCCAGCCAGGCTAAAGGCAGGGCAATTAATCCTAACGCCAGATAGCGGCCCATTGATTGCAGCACCGCCGGGTATTCTGGCACCAGCAACGGCCCAACAAAAATCAGTCCCCACATTAACCCTGCCAGCAGGGCGTACAACACACCACTCATCATTGTTCATCCCTTCTATGTTGATGGCGGCAGTGTAGGAAGCCTGGCGTGGGTGCGTATTGTATGAGGTTGCGCATTAGCGCGGGAAAACCTGCTTTTGATAGCGAACAGGCGTAATACCGTAGCGGCGAGTAAAGGCGCGGGTGAGATGCGATTGATCCGTCAGGCCCGTTGCAGCGGCCACTTCAGCCGCTGGCATACCCCGCGTCAGAAACTCTTTGGCGCGCCACAAACGAATGGCCATCAGCATTTGATGAGGCGTAACGTGATAACGAGCTTTGAACTGACGCTGGAAATGGTACGGGCTAAGTGACACCACGCTCGCGAGTTCGTCCAGCGTCATGGCATGCATATAGTTATCGTGCAGATAATCGCGAACTCGTTCAAAGCGGTGCGCGGCTTCGGCATGCAGAGGAGCATGGCGAGCGAAAGGGCGGAAGGTATCAATCAGATCTAACAGCAAACCTTTTTGCGCCAGCGGATCGTCAGTGTTCCACAGACCATATATTTGCTGGCACAACCGAGAGGAACGCTGCGCGTCGTGGCGCAAAACATCGCTGAACCACCAGTGACGAATGCCGGTGACTTCTTCCAGCAAATCAGGCTCCAGATACACCATGCGATAACGCCAACCGTCGGCGGTTTCTGCTTCACCGGTGTGCAACTCATCGGGGTTCATGGTGACGACAGAATTGACGGGCGCAACGTATTGCGTGCCGCGATAACGGAAGCGCTCAGCGCCCAGTTCAATAGCGCCAATGCCGAAGGCTTCGTGGGTATGGGGTTCGAAGGCGTAGCGTGAGATATGGGCGTGATAAAGCTCCACGCCCGGCAGGTGAGGCAGATGGCGGAAGCTCGCACTGTCTCTTTCATCGATGAACTGATCAGGAACGCCCTGCACAACACCCTCCCGTGAACTATCCCGTCATTATCGAAGATAGCCCACGGTGATGCCACAAAAATTAACCAACGGTTAACTTTTACAGCAGGGTTTTGACGCTCTCAGCCAGCGGTGTCGTCGGGCGGTTGATGAGCTTGCTCAGGGTATGACTGTCATCAAACAGGCCGCCTTTGGACGCACCAATGTCTGAATCCGCCAGCATATCTGCCAGTCCTGCTGGCAGGCCAACGCCTTTCAACGCTGCAGCAAAATCGGCTTCGCTCAGGTTCTGGTAGCTGACGGGTTTGCCGCTTTGCTTGCTGAGTTCCGCCGCCAGTTCGCTGAGCGTCCAGGCCGTGTCGCTCGCCAGTTCATACACTTTTCCGGCATGGCCGTCGGTGCTGATCACTTTCGCCGCAGCTGCTGCGTAGTCTGCGCGAGGAGCCGCAGCGATTTTGCCTTCACCTGCCGCCCCGATAAACACGCCGTGTTCGATAGCCGGTGGCGCACTGGCCAGATAGTTTTCGGTGTACCAGCCGTTACGCAGCAGCGCATAAGGAATACCGGATTCAGCCAGCATTTTCTCGGTGGCAACGTGTTCAACGTGCAGGCCAAGCGGCGATTTATCCGCATGAAGTAGGCTGGTGTAGGCGATAAATTTCACCCCAGCCGCTTTTGCCGCACGGATGGCATTGCCATGCTGTTCTGCGCGTTTGCCTACTTCGCTCCCGGAAATCAGCAGCAGTTTGTCCACGCCCTGCAAAGCAGCCTGCAATGAAGCCTGGTCGTTGTAATCGCCCTGACGAACAGTAATGCCTTTGTCACTCAACGCCTGAGCTTTCGCCGGGTTGCGAACAATCGCCACTAGCTGATTGGCAGGTACGGTGGTGAGCAGGTTTTCAATAACGAGTTGGCCAAGCTGGCCGGTAGCGCCGGTAATCGCGATCATGGGGTGACTCCTTCGTGTTTGTCTTCAGTTGTGATACGCTAACACTCAAGCTAACTTTTAGTAAGTACGTACAAAAAGGTAAGTATCAAAATGACGAATCCGACCCTGAGTGAGCAACTGCGTGATGGCAATTTGTTTGCGGAGCAGTGTCCGTCCCGCGACGTGCTTAAACATGTGACCAGCCGCTGGGGCGTGCTGATCCTCGTGGCCCTGCGTGATGGCACGCACCGTTTTAGCGATCTACGCCGGAAAATGGGCGGCGTGAGTGAGAAGATGCTCGCGCAATCATTACAGGCACTGGAGCAGGATGGCTTTGTCGACAGAGTGTCTTATCCCGTGGTGCCGCCTCATGTGGAATATAGCCTGACGCCGCTGGGTATGCAGGTGAGTGAGAAAGTGGAGGCGCTGGCGGACTGGATTGAACTGAATCTGCCGCAGGTGATGGCGAACTGGAACGAGCGCGCGGCATAAGTAGCCTGGCTGATTTTGTAGGCCGGGTAAGCGCAAGCGCCACCCGGCATTGAAATTACTTCGACAAATCAACCTGATACACCGCGAAACCAATCTCGTCGGTGCCCACTTGCTTCATCGGATACTGCGCTTTCTCTTTGATAAAGGCGGCTGCTTTTTCAGAAGGTGAGGTTTCAAAACGGATATCCAGCGGCGTGGTGGAATGGATTGGCGCCAGACGCCAGTTGTTATCCGCTGCCGGGTGAATTTCACCGTTTTTCTTCGACTCAGCACCAATCCACGCAGCCAGCACCGAACGGTTCTCATCCGGGGAAGCGAAGGCGATATGGCTGTCGCCAGTGCCCGCAAACTTCCCGCCGTAGGCGCGGTAATTGTTGGTTGCCACCAGGAAGGTCGCTTTCGGATCGATAGGTTTGCCCTCAAACGTCAGGTTTTTAATGCGCTCTGAGTTCGGATTCAGACTCTGACACTCCCCGTCATAGCGGGCAGGTTGCGTCACATCAATCTGGTACTTCACGCCATCAATCACATCGAAGTTATAGGTGCGGAAGTCGTTCCAGTTGATCAGCGACTGCGGCTTGCTGCTGGTCGGGTCAATCTGATTAAACTGCCCGGCGGAGCACTCCAGCCACTCTTTCACCTCTTTGCCGGTGATTTTCATCACCACTAGCGTATTCGGGTACAGATAAAGGTCAGCGGCGTTACGGAAGGTCAGTTGGCCTTTCTCGACTTCGGTATAGCTCGCAGGATCGTTTTT
This sequence comes from Scandinavium sp. NPDC088450, assembly GCF_044900545.1. Lineage (NCBI taxonomy): Bacteria > Pseudomonadati > Pseudomonadota > Gammaproteobacteria > Enterobacterales > Enterobacteriaceae > Scandinavium > Scandinavium sp. NPDC088450. Next base: position 24,304 of record NZ_JBJDNI010000023.1, read on the forward strand.
ACGGCCACCTGCTTTAAAAGGCGCGGCGGCAGAAAGCACCGGCAGTTTTGCCAGATCCGGATCACCCTGAATAAAGTGTTCCACGTAGGCTTTCTGCGCCATATTGACGACCTGAACGGTAGGATCGTCCTGAACCAGCGACAAATAGCTGTACATATTGTCCGAAGATTTGCCAACCGGCTTGCTGACAAACGCGCGGGTGGCATCATGATCGGCTTTCAGCACATCAACCAGCTGGCTGTCTTCCGCGGCGAGAGATTTCTTCGCCACCGGATCGTAAATCGGGCGCGCTTCAGCTTTCGCCTGCGTCACCTGCCATTTGCCGTTGTCGTTATTAAGCACTAAATCAACCACACCAAGGTGATCGCCCCACATGCCCGGCATCACTGCTGGCACGCCATTCAGCAAGCCTTTCTCGATATCTGCGCCTTTAATGTTGGCGAAGTCTTTTGACGGGAACACGGCATGCGCGTGGCCAAACATGATAGCGTCCACGCCCGGCACCTGGCTCAGGTAGTAAACAGAGTTTTCCGCCATCGCGTGATAAGGGTCAGCCGACAAGCCTGAGTGCGCGATGACGACCACCACATCCGCGCCTTTCTCACGCATTTCCGGCACATACTTGCGTGCGGTCTCGGTGATGTCGTTGACGGTGACTTTCCCGCTGAGGTTGGCTTTATCCCAGGTCATGATTTGCGGGGGTACAAATCCGATGTAGCCAATTTTGAGCGTCTGCGTTTTTCCGTCCTGATCGGTGACCTGAGTCTCTTTAATCAGATAAGGAGTAAACATCGGCTTTTTGGTTTTAACGTCAATGATATTGGCATTAACGTACGGGAACTTCGCCCCATTGAGCGCTTTGTGCAGATACGCCAGCCCGTAGTTGAACTCGTGGTTCCCGAGGTTGCCCACCGCGTAGTCGAGGGTGTTCATCGCTTTGTAAACAGGATGCACATCTCCCATTTTTAAGCCTTTAGCGGCCATATAATCGCCGAGCGGGCTTCCCTGAATGACGTCGCCGTTATCGACCAGCACGCTGTTTTTGACTTCGCCACGTGCGGCATTGATCAGGCTGGCGGTGCGCACCAGGCCAAATTTTTCCGTCGCACTGTCTTTGTAGTAGTCAAAATCCATCATGTTGCTGTGCAGGTCAGTGGTTTCCATGACTCGCAACTCCACCGTCGCGGCCTGCACGCTGGCAGCAATCAGCGTGGCAAGGAGCGTTGCGCTAAACTTAATCATCAGAGAGGTCCTTTTATTGATCAGGGGCACAAAAGCCAAATGGGTATACATCCTGTTGCTTACAGAAGTGTGAAGGTTGCCAGAAAAAAGTGTCAGGAACCGGGCAGCGCTTCACAGATAGCGCAATTCGCTACGATGGGATATAACTAAAACAATGAGTTAACACCACTGTAATCAAACCGAGGTGGAAAATGCTGGAACAAGTATGTCAGCTTGCACGGAACGCAGGTGAGGCCATTATGCAGGTCTACGATGGCGCGAAGCCGATGGACGTGGTCAGTAAAGCCGATGATTCTCCGGTGACGGCGGCGGATATCGCTGCGCACAAAGTCATTGTCGAAGGGCTAAGCGAGCTTACGCCGGATATTCCTGTGCTGTCGGAAGAAGACCCGCCAGGTTGGGAGATTCGTCAGCACTGGCAGCGTTACTGGCTGGTGGACCCCCTGGACGGCACCAAAGAGTTCATCAAGCGTAACGGTGAATTCACCGTCAACATTGCGTTGATAGAAAAAGGAAAACCTGTGCTTGGCGTGGTGTACGCCCCGGTGATGAAAGTGATGTACAGCGCCGCGGAAGGTAAAGCGTGGAAAGAAGAGTGCGGGGTGCGCAAACAGATTCAGGTGCGTGACGCGCGCCCGCCGCTGGTGGTTATCAGCCGTTCTCACGCTGACAATGAACTGAAAGAATATCTTCAGCAGCTTGGCGAGCACCAGACCACGTCGATTGGCTCATCGCTCAAATTCTGTTTGGTGGCAGAAGGGCAGGCGCAGCTTTATCCGCGCTTCGGGCCGACCAACGTCTGGGACACCGCAGCAGGCCACGCTGTCGCCATGGCGGCCGGGGCTCATGTTCACGACTGGCAAGGTAAAACGCTCGATTATACCCCGCGTGAATCTTTCCTGAACCCCGGCTTCAGAGTCTCGCTCTACTGACCGAGCAGCTTATGCAGCAGGGCAATCACCTGCTGCACTTCTTCCTGTGTCAGTGCGCCATCTTTCGCCCACTCGACGCGACCACTTTTATCCAGTACCACAATCGCCGAGCTTTCTTCATCCAGCTGCCACGCTTTTCGCGCCAGGCCGTTGCTGTCGACAATAAACTGCGACCACGGGTAGAGCTTTTTATTGCTCTCAATGCTGCTGCGCACAAACATTCCGGACCCCGGAATCGCATCATCGGTGTTGACGATGGTGGTGGTCTGGTACTTGTCATGTGGGAATTTTGCGGCCTTGATTGCTTCAATCAGCGTTGCGTTTTTCTCTTTGGCAGAGGTACGCCCGGCAATATGTTGTACAACTCTCACTTTGCCAGGCAGCTGCGAGCTATTCCAGTTTTTATAGCTAAACTCATCATTATCAAGAACGAGTTCGCCACGGTCGGCGATGCCCACAGGCGACACGCGTTGACCGTTTTCAAAATTATGTGCAGAGGCCATCAGTGGCATTAACAGGCATGAAATCGCCATCAGCTTACGTAGAGTCATGGTGTTTCCTTATTTTATGCAGGTGATCCGACCACTTAGGTGTCAGCTTTAATCATAAGTGCGAATGATGATGTTTTCCCGCAAGCGCAATGCCAGTTTGCGGGTGAACGCACATAACCGTGAGAAAATGAAGGTTTATACTGCCTTCATCGTCGTTCTGAAAAGATAATTCTTAATTATTGTCATCAAACGGTAAATATACTTATACAGACTGGGTCCCCCGGTCGATATGGACTATAGTTTTAGTGCATTAATTTTGCGCCCCCTGGAACGCGGAGCTGATTGTGGCACCGTCTGGGCGTAAGACTCAGCAGGAGACAAAAATGAAAATTTTCCAAAAGTACAACCCGCTTCAAGTGGCGAAGTACGTTAAGATCCTGTTTCGTGGACGGTTGTACATCAAGGACGTGGGCGCTTTTGAATTTGATAAGGGCAAAATTCTTATCCCAAAAGTGAAGGACAAGCAGCACCTTTCGGTGATGTCCGAGATCAACCGTCAGGTTACGCGTCTGCAAACAGAGATGGCGTAATCACCCAACGTGCTATGCAGTAAGCAGTAAAAAAAACGGCTCCCCAAAATGGGAGCCGTTAGTGTTTCTGGCGTGCAGCGAGTGAGTTGTACGAAGAACGGTGTCATAAGAAACCTTTATTGGACAAAGCAACAACCCACTGTTTGTATGTTACTAATATGTAACAAATAAATGGGTCATCTGATGTTCACAATCAAAACCGACGATCTCTCTCATCCTGCCGTTCAGGCGCTAGTGGCCTACCATCTTTCCGGCATGCTGGAGCAATCCCCACCCGAAAGCAGCCATGCTTTGGATGTGCAAAACCTGCGCGATCCGGCGGTAACCTTTTGGTCAGTGTGGGAAGGCGAGCAGCTTGCAGGAATGGGAGCGCTGAAACTGCTTGATGAAAAACATGGCGAGCTGAAATCAATGCGCACCGCGCCCGATTTTTTGCGGCGTGGAGTTGCGAATCTGATTGTGCAGCATATCCTGCAAACCGCGCATGCCCGCTCCCTGCAACGCCTGAGTTTAGAAACAGGAACACAGCCAGGCTTTGCCGCCTGCCATCAACTCTACCGCAAGCACGGTTTCGTTGACTGCGAGCCGTTTGCTGACTACCAGCCCGATCCAAACAGCCGTTTTATGACTTTAGTTTTGCGTGGTGAAAATGAAGGATTGTGATGTGATTGGTGTTTAACGAAAGGGCGCTGGGTTTCTCTGATCGGAATCTGGGGGCGGTTTTGTGGCAGGAGCGGAAGTTGGTGCTTATCAGCAAGTTTAAGAGGTGACTGACGAAGTCGTGGCGACTCAATATTCCTGCATGGACGTTCTTCAGGCTATAGCCTAACAGGATCAATAACCACCTCTCCAGGAGGTGGTTTCAGGGGGGCTATTGTCACCTTCCGCTTACGACTTAGCAATTCCATTTGCGTTTCAGCGTTTGTGCTTTTCCAGCCAGTCATCCACGGCCTGAGCAAGCGGGATGGCATCAATTGCGCCAAATTTGGTGCAGGTCAGCGCACCGCAGATATTGGCCCAGCGCACGGCCTCCAGGCACTCCTGCCAGTCGTCTAACGTACAGCCGGATTGCACAATTTGCGCTAACAGTGCGCCGATAAACGCATCGCCTGCGCCGGTCGAATCGATCGCATCCACCGGCACCGAGGGGATCAGTTCCTGCATCCCGTCGCGATGGCTGACCCACGTTCCCCGACGACCGCAGGTGACGGCGACCAAGCTGACTCCCGCGTCGTGTAACCGACGGCATCCTTCGGTGCTGGTCTTCGCGCCGGTAATGAAGCTCAGTTCCTCTTCACTGACTTTGACGATATCTGCCTGCAGGAACCACGGCGTGCAACGGGCGATAAATTCTTGTGGATCCTGTCCCCACAAGCCGTCGCGATAGTTGGGATCAAATGCGATCAACAGCCCACGCCGTTTTGCTTCATGCAGCAGGCGCTGATAGGTGACGTACAGCTCGCCGTCCAGCAGTCCCGTGGCGGCACCAAAATGAACGATGCCGACATCCTCCAGAAAATCAGCGGGAATATCCTGCCAGCAAAGCTCGCCATCGGCGCCACGGCAGAAGGTGAAATCACGCTCACCGTCGTCTTGCAAACCGACAAACGCCAGCGTGGTGGGCGTCGCGCAACGCGTCACGCCCGCGCACTCGATGCCCTCGGCTTCGAGCGTATGAAGCAGAAATTCGCCGAAAGGATCATGCCCGACCTTCGACGCAAGCCTTGCGCGGCCGCCGCTGCGAGTGATGGCTGCCGCCACGTTGGCCGGAGCGCCTCCGGCTTTTTTCAGGAAGCGGGCCCCGTGTTTCAGGCCCAGCCCAATGTCGGTGCAGACAAAATCAATTAACAGTTCGCCAATGCAGGCGATGTGATGACCCTGCATTAGCGCTGTCCCTCCACCGCTCCGCCGGGCGTGGGCGTCGCTCTGAAGGCGTTTACGGACTTATCGAGAATCACCTGGTCGTCGGTACCGGAATCCAGCACCGTATTTTGCTGCGAGGCCGCTTCCACCTGTACAGCGGTTACAATTAACGTTTCAAGATCCTGGGTCGACAACAGCGCACTGACCTGGGTGGAGAAACAGGCGCTAGCGTCAGCCGTTACCTGTCCATCAGACGTTTCGGTGGTCGCCACAATATGGTTATTCGAAATCGTATTCCCTTTGCCGGAAACGATCCTGATAATCACCGGGGTTGCGCCAGGCGGTGTAATATATTGTGTGTCAATGGTCTCGGAAATATGGTTGGCAACGAGGGTGTTATTATCGCCGCTGATATAGATTAAACCATATAAATCATTCAGACCATTATTGTAGGCCTGCATTGGCGCCCAGGGCTCACGCTCGCGGAATAAGTGGTTGGATGACACCAGGTTCTCCGCGCTGCCGTTATCCAGAATCAACATGCCCGGGTAAAACGCATGGAACCGATTGCTGCTGATCGAGGAACGTACCACGTTCGAGAAATGAACGATACTTTTTCCGCGTGGGAAAATATTATTGGCGGTAATTAACAGGCCACCGAAGTTTTCAGCGTAGATTGAATAACCCCGGTAGCCCGCGCCGATCAGGTTATCGGTTATTTTGGATGCCTGGCCGGACTCGCGTAACTCAATACAGTTACCGCATTCAGCGATAAAGTTGTTATGGATAGCCAGGGCATCCGCATTATAAATCGTTACGCCGTGCTCAAGGTAGACCAGCCCCATCCCGCTGATGCGGAATGAGTCTTGCGCGCTGGCAATGTAAATCCCCGTCTTACCGTTGAGGTAGGTGTTCTCCGGGTCATCGCTGCCAGAACCATCGTCGACAAAGTGCATACCGTCAATGCAGAAGTCAGCAAACTCGACCGAACTGATGCGCGGGTCGCCGCTGCGTGCGATATAGAATGCCGCCCCGGCGGATTCTGGCGCGCCTACTTCTGGTGACATATCGACCAGAATACGACTGCCTCCCGGCCACAATTCGTGCCAGTTCGGCCAGTCACTCTCTGGCGTATTAAAGCGAATACTGGATGACGTAAAGCCGTGACCGGAGCCCATAATTTTCAGATAGCTAATATCAATGACCACTTGAGTGAGAAGATGATAATCGCCAGGCGGAATATAAATAACCGCTCCGGGTTTACCCCCTTCATTCACATCGGTATTGGTTTGTCGGCTTTTAATATCAGCGATAATGCTATTAATGACGACACCAATGTCATTATAGGGATTACCTGTGCCCCACTCCGTGACATCGTAATAATTATTACTCGGCATGTTTTTAATCCTTCTGTGGCATTAAATTTAAAAGAGGTATTACTTTTTATAAGCAGCACGATAGTGGGTGATCATTGCCGGGGCGCCGGTGAGCTTGATTTGGGTCAGTGCGCTGCATGAATAATAACGTCGCGTACCGCAGACGCTACCGTCGTTAGCAAAGACTTCAACGATCCCGGTATCGAAGCACAGCGTGACATCTTGCACGCTCGCCAATGGCACATGGTAACGCCCGTCATCCTGACCTTTTTCCCGCAGCGTCAGCACCTTGTCGTCATAATCCAGAACAATTTGCTGACCACTGTCGCCACTCAACGTCAGACAAAAATCGGCTGACGGCCGAAACGCGATGACGCAGGCCTTACTGCCCTCCGCGCTCGACCAAAGCACACTCTCAGCCACGTTCTCCTCGCTGTTCACCAGCGACGCTGGCGGTAAGATGGGGGTCATGCAGAGCTGTTGCTGGGCATTGAGGTGGAAGCGGCGCGGTAAAGACATTTCACCACACCAGGCGGAGTCGACGCTTTTTGGCGTGCCCCAGTTGTATAGCCAGGCAAAACCGGTGCGCGCATCGTCCTCACCCCAGGTTTGCAGGGCGTAAAAATCGGTACCGAAATCGAGCATCTGCAGCGGCTGTGCCGACGGAGTGAAGTTACCGTTACGGAAATCCCCGGTTTGCGCGAACAGAAGGTTATGGCGGCCGGTTACGGGCTCGGTATAACCCACAACGCCAATGATTAACACCCACACGCCGTCGAGGCAGAAAAAGTCCGGGCATTCGACGCAGCGGCCGCCGTTTTCACGAAAGTATTTGGGGGCCGTGTACAACACGTGATGGAATGTCCAGCGCTCGCTGTCTTCGGAGTGAAACAGCAGCATAGCCGGGTCGCCGTGGACGGCGGCACCGAGGATCATGTAGAAGGTCGCATCCGCCTCCTCATACCAGACTTTTGGATCGCGAAAATCACAGCCCACGCCGGGCGGCAGCTCCGTTAAGACCGTTTTCACTGATTCGGGCTTATCGTAACCCGGCAGTGGCACCGCCATTTTCTGAATCTCACGATAGCCGCGATAGAGATCGTAAGCGGGCAGCCGTTCGGTATACCAGAAGCGGGTTTGCCCCTGCGCATCGGTAAACGCGCTGCCGGAAAAGGCCCCCCCCGTTGCGCCCAGTGCCACCAGATTTTGCTCAGGTTGTAAAAAGACCGGATAGTGTCGCCAGTGATAAAGGTCTTTGCTCACCGCGTGATTCCAGTGCATCGGGCCCCATTCGGTGCTGTGCGGGTGGTACTGGTAAAACATATGCCACTCGTCACCTTGGCGATGCAGGCCATTCGGATCGTTCATCCAGCCGGTGCACGGAGAGAAATGCAGCGCCGGGCGTAATGGATCCTGCAAATAGACGTTGGCAACGTCCTGCGCACTCAATAACCGAAGTGCATTGCCTTCGGTGGCGATAAAACTGACGCCGTGTTCGGGCAGCGTATCCGGGTGCCAGGTGTAGCACAGTGAGATGTCGCTATGCTCCGCCAGCCAGTCCAGACAGGCGATACCGTCATGCCACGCAGTCCAGCTAAAATAGTGGTAGTAGCGCGGGGCGGTGGTGATTTTAAATGCCACCTCATTTCTAATGCGGACGGAAAACAGCGGTTGGTTGGCTGGCTTCGTTTCTCTTAGCCATACATCAATCCGCTGGCCTTGCTTAACGTTAAACGACAGGGACATCTTTATACTCCTGAGTCTGGTCAGCGCCGGTTTGCAGCTCGCGCTTGGCGAGGTCGACTTTGATGGTTTCGAGCAGGGTATTGTTCAGTTTGAAGTAGCGCACTATCCAGGCGCTGATGAAATAGCTCACCATCGGTAATAATGAGAACATGATGATAATGCCTTGCAGGGTCTGTTCATTTTGTTGCGGTTTATTGGCGATATAACCGGTATAGGCCAGGATCCAGGCAACAATCGCCCCGGCGACCGCTAATCCCATTTTCAGCATGAACAGGTTTCCCGCAAACGAAATACCGGTCAGGCGTTTGCCGAATTTCCAGTCCCCATAATCATCGACGTCCGACATCATCGCCCATAAAATAGGGCCGGACTGAATCAGATGCAGAATATTAATCACGATAAACAGAGCCAGCAGCGGTGTCAGCGAATGCGGATCGACAAACCACAGGGCGAAAGAAAGAATACCAAGAATGATATTAATAATGCGGAATAGCTTAATTTTATCAAAGCGGTCGGTCAGTGGTTTAGCAATAACACTACCCAACATATTACAGGCCACACCGAGCGCCATAAAGAAGGTGATAAATCCAATCGAGGCTTGCATCACGTAAGTAGCATAATAGATAGTTACAGCTCCGCGAATAAAGGCAGGAAAAACGTTCAGGAAGGTAATTGTAATCATCAACAACCATTGATCGTTTTTAATAATATCTTTCAGATCCTTCCGCAAGCTGTCATTGGCTTTAATCGACACCACCCGCTCTTTAATACTGGAGAAGCAGAACAGGAACATTAAGGTCGCCGCACCGCCCATGATCATCATCGTCATCTGGAAACCGGATGCCCGGTTGCCGTGACCCAGCCAGTCGGTTAACGGCAGAATAGAGGAGGAGACGATAAGTGTCGCGAGGCCATTGAGGAAGAAGCGCCACGACAGACAGCCCAAACGTTCTTTCTGGTTGAGCGTAATGACGCCTGCAACTGAGCAATAAGGGATATTGATGGCGGTATAAATCAGGGACATCACCAGATAAGTAACCCAGGCATAAATAATTTTTCCATTCATGCTCAGGTCAGGCGTGGTGAACATCAATACTGCGCCGAGGCCAAACGGCACGGCCATCCACAGCAGCCAGGGGCGGAACTTACCCCAGCGCGTTCGGGTGCGGTCGCAAATTGCGCCCATCACCGGATCGCTGAAGGCGTCAAAAATGCGGATCACCAGGAACAGGGTGCCCACGATCCCGGCATCGAGACCATACACATCGGTATAAAACCAGGTCAGATAGAGTGCCAGTACGCTCCAGATCATGCAGGAGCCGGCGTCACCCATACCGTAGCCGACTTTTTCTTTCAGGCTTAATCTTTCATAAGCACTGCGTTTTTCTGCGGCGATAGCAGACATAAATATCCCTCAATATTGTTCTGTCATAAATACAAAGCAGGGGGGATCACAACCCATGCCGTCGTAAAAACAGGGAGTATTCACTCTCTTTCAATTTTCATGCCATTCAAAAATGCAACGCTTACAGTACAGTAATATTAAGATTGATACTGCTCTCTCGTATAATCAGGCGAGAAACGATCTCATACATTTCAATACTTTCCTGCTTATTTTTATTACTGACCATCTGGAATGCCAGATGTGCAATTTCGCTGATCGGTTGCGCGACGCTGGTGATTTTCTTGGTTTGCGCCAATAGCGTATTATCGAAGCTGACAATGGCAATATCCTTTGGAACGGAGAGGCCCTTATTGTTTAACCCGTCAATAATATAATTGGCGGCGACGTCGTTATAGACCATCAGGCCGGTGCATACCGTTTCCCGGCTGGCTAATTTTTCGATAATCTCATCGAGAATACTGATATGCCCCGATATTTTTTCACCTTCACCTTTCGCTATCCAGAATTTATTCTGCGGGTCAATGTTTAATCCCTGACCGGTGATTTTTTTACTCCAGGCGGACACTTTGCGATTGTCCACGCCCTCTTGTGCAATAAAACCCAACGCCGTGTGCCCGGTTTGGATAAAATGCTCGGCAATGGTTTCCGCACCTTTACTCTGATTAATGGAAACCGAGTTAAAAAAGCGGGAAACCTGCGTGACCACCGCTACCGGGATCTGGGTCGCCGCCAGCCACTCCGCCAGTTCCGCCTCCGCTTCCGTGGGCACCCACAACAGACTGTCAATACCCATCCCGATCAACGTGTGAATGATCTGTTTATCCTGCTGCGGTTGGTTCTGGTGCGTTTTGACGATCACCGTCTTGCCGATGTAGCGGGCTTCTTCCTCAAAGGTGGCCAGCAGTTCGCAAAAGTGCGGATTGACCAGGTTCGGTAGCACAACGGCTATCAGGCCGGAGCGTTTGCCGCTCAACTGAAACGCACTTTTGCTCGGCACGTAGCACAGAAAATCCATCGCATCACGTACTGCCTGACGTGTTTCAGGCACCACGCTCGGATGGTTGTTCAGCACCCGCGAAACCGTAGCCGTCGATACACCTGCTTTTTTTGCGACATCTTTGATGGAAGCCATGTAATGAAATGCACCCTCTAAACCATGGAGTCACTATAAAGTGTGATAGAGGTCTAAAATGTAAGCCAGTTCACATGTTGTTGCGTTACATGAAACCGGGTTCATGCTCTCACTTTCATCGGTGCCAGGACGCAAAAAGGCCAGTCACTTGCATGACTGACCTTTAACATTCAGGGTCAAGAGCGGACATGACTAACGTGCTATCTGCATCAACCAGTTGGGAGCAGGCCCCTGTGACCTGCTCCCCGTTGATTCATACAGAATACTGTTGGCAATGTCAGCTGTTCGCTCAGAGCGGACATTGGACATAGGGTTTTGTGAGAACTCCCATCCCCTCCATTCCCAATCACCCAATGTTATCCGGCCAATAAACTAACCTAATGATTATCCATAACCAATTGATTTAAATGATGTAACCAGCAAGAGGAAATTACATCTCACAATGGGATCTTCCTTCCAGTAATGTCCCTTGTTGGGGTTGGGTTATCGCAGTATTCTCCCTTCGCACCTGAAAAATCAGATGTCGGGATTAGCCTCCTGTTTTACACTTACTGGCGACATATGACGCGCTTAGCGTCTTTTTCATGTCGCTTGCACGGTTATACCGCAATGGTGGGCCGGGCGGGGGCGTCGCAAGACGCGCCGGTGTCCAGTAAGGCCGGTAAGGCTAACTCCGCTCGACCTGCCACCCGGACGATTAGCCTCTTCTGTGGTGGTTCAAATCATCACTTACCGGAGGCTGTTTTATGGCCACGATTATTAGTACTGACTGCGACGTCCTTACCCTCCCGTTTAGCGCCGCAACAGATTTCACCGATCTCGCCGAATATTGCGATCGCTTTGCTGAAACTCTGATTGAGTGTGATGAGACTACGCAAAAACTGGCGCTGTTAGGCCGCATGGGTGCCTGTCTGGCAGTCCTGCGTCCGACGCTCGACGAGCCCATTCCACCGCACCTGATTGAGCGTTTCACCGTGGATACGCTCCCTGCGGCCTCCCAATTTTTTGAACCGGATGCCGAAGCGCTGTGCGACTACTGCCAGTCGCTGGTTCAGGTGTTGTGCCAGCAGTCTTTGCTGCCCGAAACTGAAAAATCGTTGAAGGGATTGCTGTGTGAACTGGTCTGGATGTTCGCTGGGGAGTTAAAAGCCCCTCGTTGGGATCGTTCACCCACGGCCCATTGAGTTGCGGTATCGCGGAGTCAAAAAGAAAACGCTCCAGTTTGGCGCTGGAGCGTTAGTAAAGCGGGTAGGGAATCAGACACCCTCTGATAGCTGAGGGTGTCTTGTGCTTTTATGCCACGTTCTGTTCTTCGGCATCAGGCAGTTTCGGGGCCAGCAGCGTCGGTTTGCTGTCGATACGCGTCACCAGCAGCTGATCGATGCGGTAGTTGTCGATATCCACCACCTCGAATTTGTAGCCCGAGAACTTCACGAAGTCGGTGCGTTTTGGGATCTTACGCAGCATAAACATCATAAAGCCGCCGATGGTTTCGTAGTTGCCGGACTGCGGGAACTCGTCGATATCCAGCACACGCATCACGTCATCGATTGGCGTGCCGCCGTCGATAAGCCACGAGTTCTCGTCACGGGCGACAATCTGCTCTTCCAGGCCCTGGCCGACCAGGTCGCCCATCAGGGTGGTCATCACGTCGTTGAGGGTGATGATACCCACCACCAACGCGTATTCGTTCATGATGACCGCGAAGTCTTCACCCGCCGTTTTGAAACTTTCCAGCGCTTCTGAAAGCGTCAGGGTGTCCGGCACAATCAGCGTATTGCGAATTTGCACGCCGCTGGTCAGCAGCAGGCTTTGGTTCGCCAGCACGCGATTCAGCAGGTCTTTAGAATCGACATACCCGATGATGTGGTCGATATCCTCTTTACACACCAGGAACTTGGAGTGCGGATGCTCGGCGACTTTGCTTTTCAGGCTCTGTTCGTCTTCGTTGATATCGAACCAGATAACATTTTCACGCGAGGTCATTGAGGACGGAACGGTACGCGATTCCAGTTCAAACACGTTCTCGATAAGTTCGTGTTCCTGCTTACGCAGCACGCCCGCCAGCGCACCGGCTTCCACGACAGCGTAGATATCGTCAGACGTGATGTCGTCTTTACGTACCATCGGCAGTTTGAACAGGCGGAAAATCATGTTGGCCATGCCGTTGAAGAACCACACCAGGGGGCGGAAGACGGCAAGACAGAAGCGCATCGGGTTGATGATGCGTAAAGCCACGGCTTCAGGCGCGATCATACCGATGCGTTTCGGCGTCAGGTCCGCAATCAGGATAAACAAGCTGGTGACGACGACAAATGACAGGATGAAGCTGATTTGTTCGGCCAGTTCGGCAGACATGTAGTTGATGAAGACGCTGTGGAAGGCCGGTGAAAACGCGGCGTCACCGACAATACCGCCAAGAATGGCGACGGCGTTAAGCCCAATTTGCACCACGGTAAAGAACATACCGGGGTTTTCTTGCATTTTCAGAACACGTTGTGCATTAACGTTGCCCTCATCGGCGAGTAGCTTCAGTTTGATCTTGCGGGAAGCTGCAAGCGAAATCTCGGAAATCGAGAAAAACGCACTGACGCCGATGAGGCAGAGTATGATTAATATACTGTTTAACATAGTTTTTCTGGCGGTTCACGCCAGGACCTCGGAAGGGTAGTTGATGATGATTTTGAGTGTGGAATTACACTTAAAAAAACCGGTCCGAAGGTTCTGGACCGGTAATATCGGGGATCAGTATAGCGTAAGGGACTGTAAATTCGCCAGAGGTTAACTTCCAGGCACTAACGCGGCCGCTTTTTTGTTGGTTTCCGGGCTGGCATCCCACACCTCATTCCAGGCGCGTCCTGTCAGTTCTTTGATCACCACGCGGGTCTCATCATCGCAGTCCTCAGCGTTGCCCCCGAGTTTGCGGCGGGCGATTTCTTTAATGAGAATTTTGTGATTCTTTTGGGTCAGCTTGAACTTGAAGGTTAACCAGAAGCTGATCGCCAGCAGTGCAGCAGTGGCGAAAATCATCAGGCCAATGATCGCGTGCAGAGCGCTAACAGGCTGCGAACCGCCGCCTTTCACAAATCCACTCTCTTGCAACACGATACCGATGAGCATGATCGCCAGCGCAACCGTGCTCTTACGGGTCAGCACCATCACGCCCGCGAAAATGCCTTCCCGGCGCTGACGAGTGACCATTTCATCCACGTCCGGGATGAAGCTGTAGATGTTCCACGGAATGTAATACAGGCCGGCACGCGCCGCCCCCAATACCACAAAGACCGCAGAGAACAGCAGTGTCGGCACCACGATATTATTGATGTACACCACGAACAGAAATGCCAGCACTGCAAAGATGCAGCTGTAGGAAAGGCGCAGTGCGCCGGAAGGCGTCATGTTCAGTTTGTTCATCAGCATCATAAAACCGAAAGTGCCAGGAATAGAGACAAAGGCGGCAATGCTCAGCAAGCCTGATACTGCGGCAGCATCGCGCCCCAGCCCGTACACCACAAAATAGGTGAAGACAGAGCCGAAGACATCCATCGCCGTAAATGAGCAGATGTAGATAATAATGTGCTGGCGAAAGGCTCTGATTTTAAAGGCAGAGAACAGGTCCAGAACCAGATATTTGAGGTGATTCAACAAGCCTGGCTGACGGTGATTATCGGGCGTAAATTCATACTCTTCCCGAACATCTTTGGCTTCCCAGGTGCAGGCCCAGGTGGTCAGCACCGCGAAGAAGTAAATAACGGCAAAGACACCGCCCGTCAGGGTATAGGTTAACGAGTTATCCTTGCCCGTGAACTGCATAATAATGCCGGGCACAGAGACCGCCAGAAAACCGCCAAGTGCAGAACACATCATACGCACACCGGCCAGGCGGGTACGTTCGCTGAAGCGGTTGGTCATTTCTGCCGCCAGCGTTTCCCACGGCACGAGTACCATCGCGGAAAGCAGTTCGATGGAGAGGTAAGTGCCGAGGTAATACCAGTAATTCATGTCTGTTATCCAGACGAGCGCGTACAGGAACATCAGCGGTGCGCTGATCAGCAGGAAGAAACGGCGGCGACCAAACTTGCGGCCAAGCCAGGTATTACCGAAGTTATCCGTGACGTAGCCCATGATTGGGCTCAGCAGCGCATCGATAACTCTCGCAATCGCGAAAATTGAGCCTGCTTCAAGGACAGACAGGCCGCAGTAGGTGGTATAGAAAAAGAGTAACCAGGTGCCGATAACGGCAAAAGCCCCTCCGCCAAAAAGGTCGGTCACGCCGTAGCCTATCGCTACGCCGTAACCCACTTTGCGTTCGGTTGGTTTTGTCATTTTATTATTCTCATGCTGGTAGTGATTAAGGTTGGCGTACCGCAGTACGCCCCATCGGAATACAGCAAAAGGGTGGTTAGTCGGTCAGCATGACCCATTGACGCAATTGTGATGAGCGGTAGATGGCCTCCACGAGCTGTAAGGATTTTGCGGCATCGTCAATGCCTGAAAAGTTAGGTTTTTCCCGGTGAGAGAGGGCGGCATAAAACTGGCTGATGGCCTGAAAATGCCCGACTCCCCAATAGCTTTTACTGTGGTTGTAAGGCGTGGTGTCACTGGCGATCATCACCCGTTTATCGCCAATAACGCGCCAGAGGGTGTTATCCCGCAGCTGTAACTCTCCCAGTTCGCAGTGGATATCAAGCTGAAGCGGGGCATCGAGCGTGTGGGTATTGCTGGCGAAAAACAGGCCGCGAGCGCCATTGTTGAAATCAAGCGTTGCCATCGCGGTGTCTTCGGTGTCAATGATGTCGGCTAGCCGGGCACAATCCACCACGCCTTTGACTCGCGTCACCCCGTCGCCAAACCACTGCATCAAATCCAGGGTGTGAATCGCCTGATTGATAAGTAAGCTGCCGCCTTCAGAGGCGAAGCGGCCGCGCCATGAGCTGTTGAGGTAATAAGGCGGCGTGCGTGACCAGGTGAGAAACGCTTTGATGCTGAGCATTCGCCCAAGCGCGTTTTCATCCAGCAACTGCTTTAGCGCCAGGCTGGTGGGGTTAAGGCGATTTTGATAGCACACGCCTAATTGTCCTTCGGCCTGCTGTTCTGCTGCTTTGATTTCCTCAATCTCGATACTGTTCATTGCGACCGGTTTTTCGCAGAACACCTGCTTTCCCGCCGCCAGTGCCGCGAGGATCATCGGCTTATGCAGGGCGTGCGGCGTGCAGATGTGCACCACATCAATGGCGACATCGAGCAGCATCTCCTGATAATCCTGATAAAAGCGGCAGCCGTACTCTGCGGCTAACCGTTGCCCTTTCTCGATATCGATATCCACGATGGCACGAAGCACCACGCCGGGTATCTGTTGCAGCGCTTCAAGATGGCAAGTGTGAATGGCTCCGCACCCGACAATGGCGGCAGTGAGTGTTCTCATGGCAGCCTCCCGTCAGCGAGCGTTCGCCAGCATTTGTGCCTTAATGCACAGCTCTGCGGCTTTGAAGGTGTGAACTTGCGTCATGGCGTTTTCGGTGCGGTTCAGGCAGTCCTTAATCAGCTCGCCGAAATAAGGGAAACCGACTTTACCCGCGACCGGATAACGGTGTTCGCCTTCGCCGTTCACCAGATAAACCACGTCCTGCTCACCGCGAGTCAGGTCGATGTATTTGCGGATTTCGATATAGCCGTCGGTGCCGAGCAGCGTCAGGCGGCCATCGCCCCATGTCGGCAACCCGGCAGGCGTGAACCAGTCGCAGCGAAAATAGCCGGTTGCGCCGTTCGCACCGCGGATCATTGCATCGCCGAAATCTTCAAATTCCGGGTATTGCGGATGATTCACGTTGCGCACCTGGCTGGCGACGATCTCCGCCTCTTCATTGCCGGTGTAATAGAGGAATTGCTCAATCTGGTGGCTGCCGATATCGCAGAGAATGCCGCCGAAATAGCGTTTTTCGTAGAACCAGTCCGGGCGGCCTTCGCCTTCACGGTGCGGCCCGGTGCCGAGCGTTTGGATAACGGTGCCAATCGCGCCCTGTTTCACCAGTTGCCCCGCGAAGACGGCACTTTCAACGTGCAGGCGCTCGCTGTAATACACTGCATATTTACGCCCGGTTTTTGCCACCATCGCTTTGGCATCTTCCAGTTGGGCGAGGGTGGTGAGCGGGGCTTTATCGACGAAATAATCTTTCCCGGCTGCCATCACTTTTAACCCCAACGGGCAGCGCTCAGAGGGAATGCCAGCGCCAGCAATCATTTGCACCTGCGGATCGTTGAGCAGCGTTTCCAGCGACGGCGCAACCTGCACTTGCGGGTACTGCTGCACAAACTTATCGACCTTCGCCGGGTCCGGGTCCCAGACCCATTTCAGGTCTGCGCCAGCTTCAATCAAGCCGTTGCACATGCCATAGATATGCCCGTGATCGAGCGCGGCGGCAGCAAAGACAAATTCACCGGGTTTCACAACCGGCTGTGGTTTCCCTGTTGGGGCGTAATTCATACCGTCGTTTTTGTTCATGCTGAGGCTCCTGAATCCAGATTTTTGCCAAGCGGAATGGCACCGACTTCGCTGAAGTTGGCCACTGAGGCAGATTTTTCGTGAAAATGCGGGGCGAGGGCGATCAGCCCGCCAGTGCGATAAAACGCGTCGTCTTCGGCTATCGGTAAAGTGACGACTGAACGGGTGATGGCGGATTTATAAATGGCGGTGATCAGCTCCAGCGAGCGTTTGCCCTGTAAGCCATCAACCAACGGTGCGGTTTGTTGTTCAATCGCACGGAGGAAATTATCGATTTGCCCAGTGTGAAGCGTCCATTGCAACGCAGGCGTACTGCGTAAGACGGTTTCCAGTTTGTCTTCCAGCGCGGTGTTATTCGTTTCCTGAGGGAAGCCGTTATCCGCAGACTGGCTGGCGAACACGTTCCAGGGTGCGGAGATTCGTGCCTTTTCCCCCTGAATCACAATCTTCTGATCTTCCCCGTGGTGCACAACGGAGGCGGTCAACTGCGTCAACGCACCGGAGGAATATTTGAAGATGGCAGCACTCAGGTCTTCCACTTCTGCGTTGTCGTGGGCGACGTTGCTCATCATCGCGACGACCTCGGTCGGGAAGCCGAGCATCCACTGAATGGCATCGATGTGGTGAACGGCGTGATTGAGCGTGCAGCCGCCCCCTTCTTTTTCCCAGGTGCCGCGCCACCACAGGTCGTAATAGCAGTGACCACGCCACCAGAATGAATCCACCTGCGCATGGCAGATTTTCCCCGCAAGCCCGGAATCTACGGCCGTTTTCAGCCGCCAAAAGGCATCGGTAAAGCGGTTTTGGGCGATAATGGACAGCGTTTTGCCGCTGGCCTTTTGCGCCGCAATCATCGCGTCGCACTCTTCCAGCGACGCCGCCATCGGCTTTTCGCACAGCACATGCTTGCCCACGTTCAGCGCATCAATACTGATTTCCGCGTGGACGTACGGCGGCGTGCACACATCGACGATATCCAGCTCGCGTTCTTCCTCCAGCATTTGCTGGTGGTTGCTGTACACGCGAGCCTGATGCAGGCCGTAGCGGGCTTTCTTCTCCTCGGCCTTTTCCGGGTAGATATCAACCAGCGCGACAATCTGACAACGCTCGCCCATCGCCTGATAGCCCTGAATGTGGTTATGCGAAATATTGCCTGTGCCCACAATCGCAACACGTAACATAAGCCCTCCTTACCAGGTGCCAGAGGCATCGAGCGTGCGGCTCTCAACCTGTTTGTCCACGGACCCGGCGATGCGCTCGTCGAGCAGCGTTTTGAAGTGCTGTTCATCAAACGGCAAATCGACCCAGTTGTCGGCCCAGGTGGAGAGGTGCATCGCATTGGAAAGCGTGAGCCCGCGAATGCCTTCGAGCCCCGGTGCGATAAGCGGTTCGCCACGCAGCACGGCGGCACAGAAATTGGCGGTAATCACGTGATGTTCACTGCATTCAGGCGCGACAGGGATGGAGACTTCCCAGCATTCCGGCTCGCCAAAACCGTTTTGCCAGCGGGTGTTAAAATCGTCTTCGGATTCGCGCAGACGCCAGTAGCGCAGACGGCCTTCTTCCACGACGATTTTGCCGCGTGACCCTGCGATTTCGAGACGGTTGGTGCCAGGTGTTTCAGCGACGGTAGTGATAAATACGCCGGTGGCGCCGTTGGCATATTCGGCGTAGGCGGTGACTTCATCTTCCACTTCAATCTGACGGTGTTTACCGAACTGGCAGAAGGCACGTACGCGAGTCGGCATGCCAACCAGCCATTGCCATAAATCCAGCTGATGCGGGTCCTGGTTGAGCAGCACGCCGCCGCCTTCGCCTTTCCACGTGGCGCGCCAACTGCCGGAGTTGTAGTAACTCTGCGAGCGATACCAGTTGGTGATAATCCAGTTAGAGCGACGAATTTCGCCCAGTTCACCGCTGTCGATCAGGTCTTTGACCTTCTGATACAGCGGGTTAGGGCGCTGGTTATACATGATGCCGAACACCACATCGCATTCGCGTGCGCAGGCATTCATGGCCTGAACTTGTGCCGTATAGACGCCAGCCGGTTTTTCACAGAGGGTGTGAATCCCATTGCGCATGGCGAGCATCGAGAGGTCGGGATGGGAATAATGTGGGGTTGCAATAAGCACGGCGTCGATTAATCCGCTTTGCAGCAGGTCTCCAGCGTCTTTAAAAATCTCGACTTTTTCACCCACAATCTGGCGAATCGCGTCGTGCTTATTTTCGTCAATATCACAAACTGCGGTCAGCACGGCTTCTTTAACGGTGTCAGCCAGCAAATAGCGTGCGTGAACGGTGCCCATATTACCCACACCAATTATGCCGAATCTGATTCTTTTCATGTCGCACCTTATTCAAAGTTAAGGAGAGGTCAGGTGAAAATAGAAAAGGCACAGAGGACAAACAAAAGGATTTTGTGAGAATGCTCGCAGGCCAATTATCAAAATCGCCTGCAACAATAAAATCTGTTTTAGAATCAGATCACTGCGTCTGCAAAAATTTGCAGATATTGATTGCTAGCGAGATCACATCATGTCCGGCAAGCTGAAAATGAATCAAATTGCAGAGGCCACAGGGTATTCGGTGAGCACCGTCTCTCGGGTATTGAGTGGCAAGTCATACACCAGTGAACAAGCGCGGGACGCTATTGTGGCCTGCGCCAGAAAGCTGGGCGTACTGGATGAACTGGCCAGCGGGCGTTTGCTAATTAATGGGATTGCCGTATTTGCTCCGGCGAGAACATTCACCGCGCGTGGGGATATTTTTTATCAGGAAGTGACGCGAGGTATTGCCGATGCGGTTGAGCCTCATGACGTCTGGCTTACCTATTGTGGGCTTGAAGAACAACACGCCGATATAAAAACCTTTCTCGATAAAGCCAATAATAAAAATATAAACGCGATAATTATCATTGGGACTGATGATTCAACCGTATTAAAACTCGCGCAAACCCTGAATAAACCCTGTGTTTTAATTAATACCAATGACCACGACCGGTTACTGGATGCCGTCTCTCCCGATCATCGGGCGATTGGGTTTAATGCGATGCGTCATATCTTCGAGCAGGGCCATCGCCGCGTATTGAGCCTGACGACGCTGCGACGTGAAACGCTGTATGCCCGTCTGGACGGCATTAAAGAAGCGTATCGGCATTATCATGTGCCCTTTAGCGTGCAGCAGAATTTAATCATCACCGAAGGTTTTACCGCGGATGAATCCGAGCAAGCACTGAGCCTCTGGCTGGACAGTACGCCGCGCGAACATTGGCCAGAAGTTATCTTCCCGGGCAGCACTCACATGACGATTGGCGTACAGCGAGTGCTGGAAAAGCACGGATTGCGGGTTCCGGAAGATATCTCGCTCATCACTACAGATTTTATCTGGCGCATGGACAACGAACTGCCAAAGCCTGTGACCAGCCTCATCGTGCCATGTCGGGAACTGGGTGTTGAAGCCGTGCATCTGTTGCAAAACCGACTGAACCGGCAGAGCACATCGGTACTGAACGTGTTATTGCAGGGAAAATTGCAGGATGCAGGCACGGTCAGCAACGCGACACGGCATGCAGCCCGCGTCGCGATGGAGAGCTAATCAGTGATGCGAAAGGATGTTTTGCTTGTCTTTTAGTCAGTAGAAATCTATCTTCATCTCAATATTCATGAAAATTGAGGTGAAGCGTGAAGGTTGTTAAGCCACCCACAGACTTTAAGGCGGGCATGACTCTGGTTGATGCCGCCAGACTGGCGTTCAGGCAAAGTCTGCCGAAAGAAAAATACCTTCACTATGATCAGCTCAGACACCGAATCTCTGCCAAAGAAGAGCTCGATTTGCTTTGGCGGGGGCTACATTTCGCAAGAATGCTCTCTGCTAAATGGCTGGATCTTAAGGCAGAAGGCGATACTCAACTCACTGCACCCGCGCCAAAAATCAATATTACCTCCTTGATGCAGAAATCCTGCTCCATCGTCGATCGCCTGACATCCTCCGCAGCCGAAGCCGAGCGGCATGCGAAATTTAATGCTGAAAACTATTTGATGACCGAATTAACGGCTGCCGAATCCATTGCATCGAGCCAGCTGGAAGGGGCCGCAACCACCAGCCGTGTTGCGCTGGAGATGATCAAGCTAGGCCGGCACCCTCGTGATGACAGCGAAAAGATGATCCTGGGGAATTATCGGATGATGCAGTACGTCTCTGCGCGAGGCGATAAGCCCTTTGAGGTTAAAGATATCCTTCACTTGCAGAGCGTTGCGGTGAGTGGCATTGACGATGAGAAGTACTCCCCAGGTGAGCTTCGCCGCGAGAGTGACAATGTGGTGGTGGTTGATCACGAGCAAAACATTCTGCACACCCCGATTGCGGCTGAGTATCTCGATGCGGCGTTAAAGCAGCTCTGCGTATTTATCAATACGCCGCACGAAACCGCCGAGGATGAAAGTTACCTCCATCCGCTGGTCAAAGCAGCCGTCATCCACTTTATGATGGGCTACCTGCACCCTTTCAGGGATGGCAATGGACGTACTGCCAGAGCGTTGTTCTATTGGTATATGTTGAAATGTGGCTACAGCGCGTTCCGTTACATTTCGATCAGTAAACTCCTTAAGAATGCGCCCGCTAAGTATGTCAGAGCCTATCTTTACAGCGAAACGGATGAACTGGACTTAACCTATTTCGTTGATTATCAATGCGAAATAGTCTCAAGAGCGGTAAAAGAGTATACCGACTACATCAGAGACCTCCTGATCGCTCGTGGTGAGCTAGCGGGCTGGTTATACAGCACCGGCCTTGCAGACAAAGTCAACACGCGACAACTCGCCCTGGCGACGTCAGCGATTCAAAATCCGGGGGTCATTTTTACGGCTGCGGAAGTCTCGCAGCAGATGAACGTGTCCGACAATACGGCGCGTGACGATCTCAAAAAACTGACTGAGTTAGGCTTAATGCGTTCGATGAAAGAGGGCAAAGGCCATGTTTATCTTTCGCCTAAAAACCTGCGTGAATTAAAGAAATGGAACGGGGATAAGGGAACACAAACTACCGCTCAGGATTGGTAGCCCAACCCTGAGCGTGTACGCAAAAATGCCACGTACACGCTGGCTATTTCTAGCCCTGAGGAGGCAGGCAAACGCCGATGCCGCCAATGCCACAGTAGCCGTACGGGTTTTTGTGCAGATACTGCTGGTGATCATCTTCGGCATAATAGAACGGTTTTGCCGTGGCGATTTCAGTGGTGATAGCCCGGTCGTCTTTCGCTTCATGCATCGCAGCCTGGAAGCGTGCCAGACTCTCTTTCGCCGCTTTTTCCTGTTCTGGCGTCAGCGGATAAATGGCCGAGCGATACTGGGTGCCGTGATCGTTACCCTGGCGCATCCCCTGAGCCGGGTCGTGATTTTCCCAAAAGACCTGCAACAGCTGCTCATAGCTGACGACTTTCGGGTCGTAAACCACGCGCACCGCTTCTGCATGCCCGGTGTCACCTGAACAGACCTCACGATAAGTCGGATTCGGCGTATAGCCGCCTGTGTAGCCTGCTGCTGTACTATAAACGCCAGGAATCTGCCAGTAGAGGCGCTCTACGCCCCAGAAGCAGCCCATGGCAAACAGCGCCACTTCCATCCCTTCGGGAACGTTGGTCATCGAATGACTGTTAACAGCGTGTAATGCGGCGACAGGCATCGGTGTATTGCGACCAGGCAGCGCTTCCGATTGAGCAACCAGATGATTTTTATCGAATAAGCTCACGGTTTAGCCTCCGGATAAAGGAAATTGGGGTTAAGGTTGTCACAGCGCTTCACTTTGAACACAATAAAGGCAATGAATACGTCTAGATTTAAACATAAGAAATATTGGGGTATACGTCTTTTTTTCAACCGATAGTGTTGAACTTTTGTTAAGTCGTGGATCGGACTTTGTGTTTCCTGACAGGGTGGAAACAAGGACATTTGGGAGATAACGTGCCACAAATTCGCCAGTTATGTTGGGCCAGCCTGTTGCTGGTCAGTGGTGTTGCCGGTGCGGCAAACATACGTTTGCAGGTAGATGGACTGTCGGGTGAGCTGCTGAAAAACGTTCGCGCTCAGCTCTCAACGATTGAAAGCGACGAGGTCACACCGGATCGCCGTTTCCGTGCGCGCGTGGATGATGCCATCCGCGAAGGGCTGAAAGCCCTGGGATACTACGAACCTAAGATTGATTTCGAGCTGAAGCCGCCGCCGAAGAAAGGGCGGCAGGTGTTGATTGCGCATGTTACCGCGGGCGAACCGGTGAAAATTGGTGGCACCAGCGTGATTCTGCGCGGCGGTGCGCGCACCGATCGTGATTATCTCGATTTGCTAAAGAAGCGCCCAGCGGTCGGCACCGTGCTCAATCATGGCGATTATGACGGCTTCAAAAAAGACCTGACCGGCGTCTCGTTGCGTAAGGGCTATTTCGACAGTGAATTCAAAAAGAGTCAGCTCGGGGTGTCGCTCGAACGGCATCAGGCGTTCTGGGATATCGATTATGACAGCGGCGAACGTTACCGCTTTGGCAAAGTAACGTTCCAGGGGGCGCAGATTCAGGACCGTTACCTGCAAAACCTGGTGCCTTTCAAAGAAGGTGACTACTACACCTCTGACGATTTGGCTGAGCTAAACCGCCGCTTATCGGCGACCGGCTGGTTTAATTCTGTGGTGGTGGCCCCTGAATTTGATAAAGCGCGTAAGACCAAAGTGTTGCCGCTGGAGGGCGTGGTATCGCCGCGTTCCCAAAATATTATTGAGACAGGGGTCGGTTATTCAACGGATGTCGGCCCTCGGGTGAAAGCGTCGTGGAACAAGCCGTGGATAAACTCCTACGGCCACAGTTTGACGTCAGACCTGAGTCTCTCAGCGCCGGAACAGCAGCTCGATTTTACCTACAAAATGCCGCTGCTGAAGAACCCGCTTGAGCAGTATTACACCGTACAGGGCGGCTTTAAGCGTACCAATCTTAACGATACCGAATCTGATTCCACCACGCTTGGCGTGTCACGCTTTTGGGATCTTTCCAGCGGCTGGCAGCGCGCGATTAATCTGCGCTGGAGCCTTTCTCACTTTACCCAGGCTGACGTGACTAACACCACCATGCTGCTCTATCCGGGCGTGATGGTCAGCCGCACCCGCTCGCGCGGTGGCTTGATGCCAACATGGGGCGATTCGCAGCGCTATTCCGTGGATGTGTCGAACACCGCCTGGGGCTCAGACGTCGACTTTCTCGTCGCCCAGGCGCAAAACACCTGGATTCGTACGCTGTACGATCGCCACCGTTTCGTGGTTCGCGGCAATATCGGCTGGATTGAAACCGGCGATTTCGACAAAGTGCCGCCGGACCTGCGCTTCTTCGCCGGGGGCGACCGCAGTATTCGTGGTTACTCCTACCAGTCCATTTCCCCGAAAGATGCTAACGGCAAACTCACCGGGGCCTCGCGCCTGGCAACCGGCTCACTGGAATATCAGTACAACGTGACCGGCAAGTGGTGGGGCGCGGTGTTCGTCGACAGCGGCGAAGCGGTGAATGATTTCCGTGATAACGACTTCAAAACCGGTGCGGGCGTTGGCGTTCGCTGGCAATCCCCTGTCGGCCCGATCAAGCTGGATCTGGCGGTGCCGGTGGGCGACAAAGAAGAGCACGGTTTACAGTTCTACATCGGTCTGGGGCCTGAATTATGAGTTTATGGAAGAAAATTAGCCTCGGCGTGCTGGTCTTTATCGTTCTGCTGCTGGGCACGGTGGCTTTTTTGGTGGGCACGACAACGGGCCTGCATCTGGTCTTTAAAGCCGCAGATCGCTGGGTGCCGGGTCTCTCGATTGGTCAGGTTATCGGCGGCTGGAAAGATCTTACCGTTAAAAATCTGCGCTACCAACAACCGGGTGTGGCCGTTGATGCCGGGCAGTTCCATCTGGCTGTCGATACGAAATGCCTGTGGAACAGCAGCCTGTGTGTGAACGATATCTCACTCAGCAACGTGAATGTGGCTATCGACAGCAAAAAAATGCCGCCGTCCGTCCCTGCGCCAGAAGAGGACAGCGGCCCGCTGAATCTCTCCACGCCGTATCCCATCACCCTGAGCCGGGTAGCGCTGGATCACGTCAATATAAAAATCGACGACACCACCGTGTCAGTGATGGATTTCACTTCCGGCCTGAACTGGCAGCAGAAAAACCTGACCCTGAAGCCGACCTCACTGCAAGGCTTGCTGATTGCCCTGCCGAAAGTCGCGAAAGTGGCGCAGGAACAGGTGGTTGAGCCGAAAATCGACAAGCCAAAGCCGGATGAAAAGCCGCTTGGCGAAACGATGAAAGATCTCTTCTCCAGACCGGTGCTGCCGGAAATGACCGACGTGCATTTACCGCTGAACCTCAACATTGAAGAGTTCCGTGGCGAGCAGCTTCGGTTAACGGGCGACACCGATTTGACGGTCTACAAGCTGCTGCTGAAAGTCAGCAGTATCGACGGCAATATGAAGCTCGATGCGCTGGACGTTGATTCCAGCCAGGGCACCGTCAACGCTACCGGGACTGCAAAATTGCAGGACAACTGGCCGGTTGATTTGACCCTCAACAGCACCCTGAACATCGATCCGGTGAAGGGTGAGAAGATCAAAATGAAGATCGGCGGCGAAGTGCGTAAGCAACTCGACGTGGGGATTAATTTGTCTGGCCCGGTCGATGTGGATTTGCGTGCTCAGGCACAGCTGGCGGAAGCCGGGCTGCCGCTAAATCTGGAAGTGTTGAGCAAACAGGTTTACTGGCCATTCACCGGGGAAAAACAGTTCCAGGCGGACAACCTGAAACTGAAGCTCAGTGGCAAAATGACCGATTACACCCTCTCTTTCCGCACTGCAGTCAAAGGGCAGGGCGTGCCGCCAGCCACCGTCACGCTGGATGCCAAAGGCAACGAGCTGCAGGTGAATCTCGACAAGCTGACCATCGCGGCGCTGGAAGGCAAAACGGAACTCAAAGCGCTGCTTGACTGGCAGAAAGCCATCAGCTGGCGCGGCGAACTGACGCTCGACGGGATCAATACCGCCAAAGAAACGCCTGAGTGGCCGGCGAAACTCAACGGGCTCATTAAAACCAGCGGCAGCCTGTACGGCGGCAGTTGGCAGATGGATGTGCCTGAACTGAAGCTCACCGGCAACGTGAAACAAAACAAGGTCAACGTTGAGGGCAAGCTTTCCGGCAACAGCTATCTGCAATGGAAAATCCCTGGTCTGCACCTGGAGCTGGGTCGTAACAGTGCGGACGTGAAAGGTGAGCTCGGGGTGAAAGAGCTGAACCTGGATGCCACCATCGATGCGCCGGGTCTCGACAATGCGCTGCCAGGCCTTGGCGGCACGGCGAAAGGCTTGCTGAAAGTACGCGGCACAGTCGATGCACCGCAGCTGTTGGCGGATATCACCGCGCGCCATCTGCGTTGGCAGGAACTGAGCGTGGCGCAGGTCGACATCAAAGGCGACATCAAATCCACCGACCAGATTGGCGGCAATCTGGATGTGCGAGTGGACAACCTTGCTCAACCTGGCGTGAACATCAGCCGCGTGCAGCTTTCGGCAAAAGGTAACGAGAAGCAGCACAAGCTGGAGTTGCGCATTCAGGGCGAACCGGTCTCTGGCCAGCTTGATTTGGCCGGGAGCTTTGATCGTAAAGAGGTGCGCTGGAAAGGGACGCTGAGCAATACCCGCTTCCAGACGCCGGTGGGGCCATGGTCGCTCTCACGCGCTATCGCTCTCGATTACCGTAACAAAGAGCAAAAAATCAGCGTCGGCCCTCATTGCTGGACTAACCCGAACGCTGAGCTGTGCGTACCGCAAACCATTGATGCGGGCGCAAGCGGGCGTGCGGTGGTGAATCTTAATCGCTTTGATTTGGCGATGCTCAAGCCGTTTATGCCGGAAGCCACTCAGGCTAGCGGCGTGTTTAGCGGTAATGCCGACGTGAGCTGGGATACCACCAAAGAAGGCCTGCCACAGGGCAAGGTGACGCTCTCCGGGCGCAACGTGAAGGTGACGCAGACCGTCAACGATGCGCCGCTGCCAGTAGCGTTTGATACGCTGAATCTGAGTGCCGATTTGCATAACAACCGTGCGCTGCTGGGCTGGACAATCCGCTTGACCAATAACGGTCAAATGGACGGGCAGGTTGAAGTCACCGATCCGCAAGGGCGACGTAATCTGGGCGGCAACGTCAACATTCGCAATTTCTCGCTGGCGATGGTTAACCCGATTTTCTCTCGCGGTGAAAAAGCAACAGGTTTGCTTAATGCCAATCTGCGTCTGGGCGGCAATGTTCTGAGCCCGCAACTATTCGGGCAGCTGGCTTTGAGCGGCCTGGATATCGACGGCAACTTCATGCCGTTTGATATGCAGCCGAGCCGCATTGCGATGAACTTCAACGGTACCCGTTCAACGCTGGATGGCGTCATTGCGACGAGACAAGGCCAGATAAGCCTGAGCGGAAATGCTGACTGGACGCAAATCGATAACTGGCGTGCGCAGGTGGCGGCGAAAGGCAGCCGCGTGCGTATCACGGTGCCGCCAATGGTGCGCCTGGATGTCTCACCTGATGTGGTGTTTACCGCGACGCCGAGCCTGTTCACGCTCGATGGCAACGTTGATGTGCCGTGGGCGCGTATCGTGGTTCATGATGTGCCGGAAAGCGCTGTCGGCGTGTCCAGTGATGAAGTGATGCTCGACAAAGATTTGAAACCGGTCAATCCTCAGACGGCCGGTATTCCAATCAACAGCAACCTGACCATTCACGTGGGCAACAACGTGCGTCTGGATGCGTTTGGCCTGAAAGCACGTCTGACCGGCGACCTGAAAGTGGCACAGGACAAACAAGGTTTGGGCCTCAACGGGCAGATCAACATTCCGGAAGGGCGCTTCCATGCTTATGGTCAGGACCTGATTGTGCGCAAAGGCGTGCTACTTTTCTCAGGCCCACCGGACCAGCCATTGTTGAATATTGAAGCGATTCGTAACCCGGAAGCCACGGAAGATAACGTTATTGCTGGCGTGCGTGTGACCGGTATGGCCGATCAACCGAAGGCAGAAATCTTCTCCGACCCCGCTATGTCGCAGCAAATGGCGCTTTCTTACCTGCTTCGTGGGCAGGGACTTGAAAGCGAAGGCAGCGATGGCGCGGCGATGACCTCGGCGCTGGTCGGACTAGGGGTTGCACAAAGTGGGCAGGTTGTGGGTAAAATCGGCGAGACCTTTGGCGTAAGCAATTTAGCGCTGGATACCGCAGGCGTGGGTGATTCCTCGCAAGTGGTCGTCAGCGGCTATATCATGCCGGGTCTGCAGGTGAAATACGGTGTGGGTATCTTTGACTCTTTAGCCACACTCACGTTACGCTATCGCCTGATGCCTAAGCTATATCTGGAAGCGGTGTCTGGCATAGACCAGGCACTTGATCTGCTCTATCAGTTTGAGTTTTAGCAATGCGAATATTTGTTTACGGCAGTTTACGACGCAAACAGGGCAACAGCCACTGGATGACCAACGCTCAGTGGCTGGGCGATCACAGCGTCGATAACTATCAGCTCTACAGCCTGGGCCACTATCCAGGCGCCGTTCCCGGCGAAGGAACAGTAGCAGGTGAAGTGTATCGAATCGACGCCTCGACGCTCGCCGAGCTTGATGCGCTGCGCACCAAAGGCGGTGAGTACGCACGCCATTTGATCCAGACACCGTATGGCAGCGCGTGGATGTATGTCTATCAGCGCTCGGTGGAAGGATTTACCAGGATTGACACCGGAAACTGGCTCGATAAAGACCAGTTCTGACAGGAATAACGCCACTTTCGAGTGGCGTTATTTTTGCGAGCAACGCAGAAGAATTTCCTGCAACGCATTCCCGTTTTCCTCCCTTCTCCGTATCGCCACGCAGTTCTGCTTAAAATCCCCAATCAGTTCTGGCAGGTTAAAAAAGAAGCGCGTAGAACATGACATCAGCTCATCAGAGGTTATACTTTGTCTAACTTCTGGAGGGGCTATGAAAATCGTCATCAAAAAATGGGGAAACAGTACCGGTATGGTCATTCCTGGCGTCGTGGTGAAATCGCTTGGCCTGATACCAGGCCAGAGCATGGAGGCAGAAGTGAAAAATAATCAGCTGATTTTAACGCCCGTGGCCCGCAAGCGTTACACGCTTGATGAATTGCTGGCGCAGTGCGATCTGGATGCGCCGAAGCGTTCGGAAGAGGATGTCTGGGGCAAAGATAAGCCAACGGGCAACGAAGTATGGTGAAAAGACCGGGTTTTGAACGGGGAGACATCGTGCTGGTGAGTTTTAACCCTGTGTCCGGACGAGAGCAGCAAGGGGAAAGCAGGCCAGCGCTTGTTTTATCGACCCGTGCGTTTAACCGGACAGGCACGGCGCTGGTGGCTCCCGTGACTCAGGGCGGAAACTTTGCCCGTGATGCGGGGTTTAGCGTCTCCTTGAGCGGAAGTGGCTCGCAAATCCAGGGGGTTGTGCTGGTTAATCAAGTGCGGATGATCGATTTGGAGAGTCGGGGTGCAAGGAAAGTGGAAACGGCATCAACGGAAATTGTGGAAGAAGCACTGGCAAGGCTGATGGCTATCTTAGAATGAAAAACACCGCCCGGAGGCGGTGTTCTCAAAGACGGAAGTCTTATTTCTTCTGAGCACGCTCGAAGGAGGCAACGATTTCAGCTTTTGCAGCTGCTGCGTTGTCCCAACCTTCTACTTTCACCCATTTGCCTTTCTCAAGCGCTTTGTACTGCTCGAAGAAGTGGGAGATCTGCGCTTTCAGCAGTTCTGGCAGGTCGTTCACATCTTTGATGTGATCGTACTCTTTGCTCAGTTTGGTGTGCGGTACCGCAACCAGTTTCGCATCTTCACCGGCTTCGTCGGTCATCTTCAGAACGCCAACCGGACGGCAGCGGATCACAGAACCTGGCTGCAGTGGGTATGGCGTTGGGACCAGAACGTCAACCGGGTCACCGTCCAGAGACAGGGTGTGGTTGATGTAACCGTAGTTGCACGGATAGAACATCGCGGTAGACATGAAACGGTCTACAAACAGCGCACCGGTGTCTTTGTCGATTTCGTATTTGATAGGATCTGCGTTAGCCGGAATTTCGATAACGACGTAGATATCTTCAGGCAGCTCTTTGCCCGCTGGGACGTTGAGTAAGCTCATGTCTGATTCCTTTAAAATGTAGGTCAATCAAGTGCCCGGTATTATAGCCAACTCACTGTAAATGTCTTCGCTTCTTTTCAGCGACCGCCCACGTCGGCGCTGATTTTCAGAGCCTTTAACCAGGTGAAAAATCCATAAACACAGCCGCTTCCTCGATACGTTTGTGGAAGCGCTTACAATTTGCCAATTCTCTTTTTGGAAGTGTGATGTAACGCATCCCGTTACATTTCCCATTGTCTATAGTTTTTCGGCAGATGTCGCTTTTACCAACAATAACCCGAAGAGGATACCCCTATGTGGAAGCGCTTACTTTTGGTCTCCGCTGTTACCGCAGCCATGTCGTCTATGGCGATGGCTGCTCCTTTAACCGTAGGATTTTCGCAGGTCGGATCGGAGTCCGGTTGGCGTGCTGCCGAAACCAGCGTGGCGAAAAGTGAAGCTGAAAAACGCGGTATCACCCTGAAAATTGCCGATGGTCAGCAAAAACAGGAAAACCAAATCAAAGCGGTACGTTCGTTTATCGCTCAGGGCGTGGACGCCATTTTCATCGCACCCGTGGTGGCGACAGGCTGGGAACCAGTGTTGAAAGAAGCCAAACAGGCGAAGATCCCCGTGTTCCTGCTTGACCGTTCCATCGACGTTAAAGACAAATCGCTGTACATGACCACGGTGACCGCCGACAACATCCTCGAAGGGAAACTCATCGGCGACTGGCTGGTGAAAACCGAAGCGGGCAAACCGTGTAACGTGGTTGAACTGCAGGGCACCGTTGGCGCAAGCGTCGCCATTGACCGTAAGAAAGGCTTTGCAGAAGCCATCGCCAAAGCGCCAAACATCAAAATCATTCGTTCTCAGTCCGGTGACTTTACCCGCAGTAAAGGGAAGGAAGTCATGGAGAGCTTCATCAAGGCTGAAAACAACGGCAAGAACATCTGCATGGTTTACGCCCATAACGACGACATGGCTATCGGGGCCATTCAGGCCATCAAAGAAGCCGGTCTGAAACCGGGCAAAGACATTCTGACCGGCTCCATCGACGGCGTGCCGGATATCTATAAAGCGATGCTGGCTGATGAAGCCAACGCCAACGTCGAGCTGACGCCAAACATGGCAGGTCCGGCTTTTGACGCGCTTGAGAAGTTCAAGAAAGACGGCACCATGCCGCCGAAACTGACCCTGACCCACTCACAGCTCTATCTGAAAGACAGCGCCCAGGCGCAGCTCGATAAGAAAAAAGATATGGGTTACTGATTCGTTGTGCCAGCGCCTTTGTCCCGGCTCATTTCCAAAAGAAGAGGGCCGGAAGGTGAAGGCGCTGGTTTTGTTCCCTCTGAAGGGCTGGGAGAGGAGGTTCAGAGCTGTCTGATCCCCTCTCCCCGGCCCTCTCCCACAGGGAGAGGGAGAAAGTCAAAACCTGCACCGAATCGTTCCCTCTCCCCGCGGGAGAGGGCTAGGGAGAGGGGTCACTCATGAGCACCCAGCAGCAGCAGGACATTTTGCGCACGGAAGGCCTGAGCAAATTTTTCCCCGGCGTAAAAGCGCTGGATAACGTTGATTTCAGCCTGAAACGCGGTGAAATCATGGCACTTCTTGGCGAAAATGGCGCCGGAAAATCGACCCTCATTAAAGCCCTGACCGGTGTCTATCACGCCGATCGCGGCACCATCTGGCTGGAAGGCCAGCCTATCTCCCCGAAAAATACCGCGCATGCTCAACAGCTGGGTATTGGGACGGTGTATCAGGAAGTGAATCTGCTGCCGAATATGTCGGTGGCGGATAACTTATTTATCGGCCGCGAACCACGCCGTTTCGGGCTGATCCAGCGTAAAGAAATGGAAAAGCGTGCCACCGAGCTGATGGCTTCGTACGGCTTTTCACTGGATGTGCGCGAACCGCTGAACCGCTTCTCTGTGGCGATGCAGCAGATTGTGGCTATCTGTCGCGCCATCGATCTTTCAGCCAAAGTGCTGATCCTCGACGAACCGACCGCGAGTCTCGACACCCAGGAAGTGGAAATGCTCTTCACCCTGATGCGTCAGTTGCGCGATCAGGGCGTCAGTCTGATCTTCGTCACCCATTTTCTCGATCAGGTGTATCAGGTCAGCGACAGGATCACCGTCTTGCGTAACGGCGGCTTTGTCGGCTGCCGGGAAACCAAAGCGCTGCCGCAGATAGAGTTGGTCAAAATGATGCTGGGCCGCGAGCTGGACAACAATGCGCTGCAACGTGCAGGCCGTACGTTGCTTAGCGATAAACCTGTCGCTGCGTTCAAAGGTTACGGCAAGAAAGGCGTTATCGAGCCGTTCGATTTGCAGGTACGGCCTGGTGAAATTGTGGGGCTTGCCGGGCTGCTCGGTTCCGGGCGTACCGAAACCGCGGAGGTTATTTTCGGGATCAAACCGTCAGACAGCGGCAGTGCGGAGATCAAAGGCAAACCGCAGACGCTGCGATCGCCGCATCAGGCTTCTTGTCTGGGCATTGGTTTCTGCCCGGAAGACAGGAAAACTGACGGGATTATCGCCGCCGCTTCAGTGCGGGAAAATATCATTCTGGCGCTACAGGCTCAACGCGGCTGGCTACGGCCGATCCCCCGGCGTGAACAAAATGAGATTGCCGAGCGGTTTATACGTCAGCTCGGCATTCGCACGCCGAGTGCCGAACAGCCGATTGAGTTCCTTTCCGGCGGTAATCAGCAAAAAGTGTTGCTCTCCCGCTGGTTGCTGACGCGTCCACAGTTCCTGATCCTCGACGAGCCGACCCGAGGCATTGACGTCGGGGCGCATGCGGAAATCATTCGCCTCATTGAAACGCTTTGCGCTGATGGTCTGGCGCTGCTGGTTATCTCTTCTGAACTTGAAGAATTAGTGGGTTATGCCGATCGGGTGATCATCCTGCGCGATCGTAAACAGGTGGCAGAGATCCCGCTGGATGCGCTGTCCGTTCCGGCGATCATGAATGCTATTGCGGCATAAGGGGTAAGCAGTGATGCCACAATCTGTTCCTCAAACCACCCCGCCGAAACGCCGCTTTCGCTGGCCGACGGGGATGCCGCAACTTGCGGCGTTGATTTTAGTTCTGTTGGTCGACAGCCTCGTCGCGCCTCACTTTTTCCAGGTGGTGTTGCAGGACGGGCGCTTGTTCGGCAGCCCAATCGACATTCTTAACCGCGCGGCACCTGTGGCGCTGCTGGCGATTGGTATGACGCTGGTCATTGCTACCGGTGGCATTGATTTGTCCGTTGGCGCGGTGATGGCGATTTCCGGAGCCACGGCGGCCTCAATGATTGTGTCCGGGCACAGTTTGCCTGTTGTATTGCTGGCTGCGCTGGGCACGGGTGTGCTGGCAGGATTGTGGAACGGCATTCTGGTGGCGATCCTCAAGATCCAACCGTTTGTCGCGACGCTGATCCTGATGGTGGCCGGGCGAGGTGTGGCGCAGTTGATCACCTCCGGGCAGATCGTCACCTTTGATTCGCCGTCGTTAGCCTGGATTGGCAGCGGCAAGTTACTGCTGTTCCCAACGCCGGTGATCATCGCGTTGGTCACGCTGATCGTGTTCTGGCTCTTCACCCGTAAAACCGCGTTGGGGATGTTTATCGAAGCCGTTGGGATCAACATTCGCGCGGCGAAGAACGCCGGGGTAAACACGCGCATCGTGGTGATGCTGACTTATGTCCTGAGCGGCATTTGTGCGGCGATTGCCGGGGTGATCGTAGCCGCCGACATTCGTGGTGCGGATGCCAACAACGCAGGGTTATGGCTGGAACTGGATGCGATTCTGGCGGTGGTGATCGGCGGCGGTTCGCTGATGGGCGGACGTTTCAACCTGCTGTTGTCGGTGATTGGCGCGCTGATCATCCAGGGTATGAACACCGGAATTTTGCTTTCCGGTTTCCAGCCGGAGCTGAATCAGGTGGTGAAAGCGGTGGTGGTGATGTGCGTGCTGATTGTCCAGTCTCCGCGTTTTATCAGCTTACTGAAAGGAGTGCGCGGCCATGATAAAACGTAACCTGCCGCTGATGATCACCCTCGGGGTGTTTATCCTCGGCTATCTCTACTGCCTGACGCAATTCCCGGGTTTCGCCTCCACGCGCGTTATCTGCAACATTCTGACCGATAACGCCTTTCTGGGGATTATCGCCGTCGGCATGACCTTTGTGATCCTCTCCGGCGGGATTGATCTCTCGGTCGGTTCGGTGATCGCCTTCACCGGAGTGTTCCTGGCCAAAGCGATCGGTTTCTGGGGTATGTCGCCGCTGGTGGCATTCCCGCTGGTGTTGCTGATGGGCTGCGCGTTCGGCGCGTTTATGGGGCTACTAATCGACGCCCTGAAAATCCCTGCTTTTATCATCACCCTCGCGGGCATGTTCTTCCTGCGCGGCGTGAGCTACCTCGTTTCGGAAGAGTCGATCCCAATTAACCACCCGCTGTACGACAAGCTTTCGGATATGGCGTGGATGATCCCCGGTGGTGGGCGCCTTAGCGCCATGGGTGTGCTGATGTTGCTGGTGGTGGTGGCGGGCATGTTCATGGCTCATCGCACACGCTTTGGCAATCAGGTTTATGCCATCGGCGGCAGCGCGATTTCAGCTAACCTGATGGGGATTTCTACCCGCAGCACCACAGTCCGTATTTACATGCTTTCAACGGGGCTGGCGACGCTGGCGGGCATTGTGTTCTCCATCTACACGCAAGCGGGTTATGCACTGGCTGGTGTGGGCGTTGAGCTGGATGCGATTGCTTCGGTGGTGATTGGTGGCACGTTGCTGAGCGGCGGTGTGGGGACTGTGTTGGGCACGCTGTTTGGGGTGGGCATTCAGGGGCTGATTCAGACCTACATCAACTTCGACGGTACGCTCAGTTCCTGGTGGACTAAAATAGCCATCGGCATTTTGCTGTTCATTTTTATTGCCCTCCAACGCGGGCTGACCGTGCTTTGGGAGAACCGTCAGAGCTCGCCGGTGACGCGTGTGGCTCCGGCGATAACAAAGCAATAACATACTGAATTTATTAATATCCCTAAAGTCTTTCCGGTAGCCGCCGATACTTTTTGTTTACGCCAAAAAGTCTCTTTGCTACCGGGAATGACCTCATGCTGAAAATGCTTTCAATCCGTACCGGCCTGCTTTCTCTACTGGCCGTGATGACCCTGCTTCTGCTGCTTGTCAGCGGCATCGGCATTTACGCTCTCACCAAAAGTTCCTCCTCTTTATCACGCATCAATCATCTCCAGGGCGAGCAGCTTGTGCAGCTCAACAAGGGCTACACGCTTATCCTGCGTGCGCGCAACGAAGCCGGTCAGGCTGTGCGTCAGATGGAAATTGGCATGCTTGATGATGCGGCAAAATCGGTGCAGAACATCAATCGTGAAGTCACCACCGCGCAGAAGACGCTGGCGAATGTGATGGCCTCAAACATCGACGATCCTGAGGGTGAGCAACTGCTGGCGAAGGTGGCAAAAAGCTATGCCGCCTACAATCAGCAAGGCATCACCCCGATGCTGGCCGCGCTGAATCAGCAAAGCGCCGACAGCTATTACGATCTGCTGGAGAACAAGCTGATCCCAGTGTCCCGCCAGTTTGATAATGACATGCAGGCATTCCAGAACTGGGTCGACGCGCGCGGTCAGGCGGAAGTGAAAGTGGTTCACGCCAGCAAAAACCGGGTGATGACGTTGATGTTTATCGCCATGCTGCTGACGATTGGCGCGATCGTGCTGGCGTGGCTGGCGCTGCGTCATATGCTGCTCAAACCGTTGAACAAAGCGATTGTCCAACTGGAGCAAGTCGCTGCGGGTAATCTGACTCACAGTGACAATCCGCCAGTCAGCCTCGAAATTACTCGCCTCAATGCGGCTATCAGCGAAATGCGCCAGTCGCTAATGGACTCCGTGTTGCGCGTGCGTGATGCCAGCTCGCAAATTGATATCGGTAGCCGCGAGCTGACCGCAGGCAACAACAACCTGGCGCAACGAACGGAATCCACCGCGACGTCGCTGGAGCAGACCGCTGCCAGCATGGAGCAAATCACCGCCACCGTGAAACAGAACGCCGATAACGCCGAGCAAGCGCACCAGCTGGCTAAAACCGTGTCCGATACGGCCGACCGCGGCAGCGAAATGGTGTGCTATGTCATTGAGAAGATGCGTGATATCTCCGGCAGTTCCAGCCGTATCGGCGACATTCTTAGCGTCATTGATGGCATCGCCTTCCAGACCAACATTCTGGCGTTGAACGCCTCTGTTGAAGCCGCTCGCGCAGGTGAGCAAGGCCGGGGATTCGCTGTTGTGGCGGGTGAAGTGCGTAATCTGGCAAGCCGCAGTGCTGACGCCGCGAAAGAGATCCGCACGTTGATTAGCGATTCTCAGACTCACGTCAGCGAAGGCAGTGACCTGGCACAGCAGGCCGGGGAAACCATGGATGAAATCGCGTCTGAAGTGATGCGCATGACCAAACTGATGCGTGAAATTGCCAGCGCTTCGCAAGAGCAAAGCCGGGGCATTGAGCAGGTCAATATTGCGGTGAGTCAGATGGATGAAACCGCGCAACAGAATGCGGCGCTGGTGCAGCAGTCTTCTGCGGCAACGCGTTCACTGGAAGAACAGTCTCGCGAGCTGATGGAAGCGATGGCCTCGTTCCGTTTGCAGAACCAGGCGGCTTGAGTTCTGCGTGAACCCCTCTCCCTAACCCTCTCCCGCGGGGAGAGGGGACTGTTCGGAGCGGTCTTTGGTTTTCTCCCTCTCCCCACCAAGAAAGGAGTGCCTGTTTTTTCTCCCTCTCCCTTTGGGAGAGGGCAGGGGAGAGGGGTGCGCTCGGGCTTAATTAAGCGTCCGGGTACTCACGCATAAAGCGCTCAAGGTCATCGACCATGTGCTCGGTGCCGACAAAGAACGGGCGGCGCTGGTGCAGCGTTTCCGGCACGATATCCAGAATACGGACTTCCCCGTCGCTGGCCTTACCACCGGCCTGTTCTGCAAGGAACGCCATTGGGTTGCACTCATACAGCAGGCGCAGTTTGCCCTGTGGGTGGCTGGCGGTGCTTGGGTAGAGGTAAATGCCGCCTTTCATCAGGTTACGGTGGAAGTCCGCAACCAGTGAGCCGATATAACGTGAGGTGTAAGGACGCTGGGAATTTTTGTCTTCTTCCTGGCAGAACTTCAGGTACTTCTTCACGCCCTGCGGGAATTTGATGTAGTTACCTTCGTTAATCGAATAGGTTGTGCCTTTTTCCGGGAAGCACATACGCTCCTGGCTCAGGCAGAACACGCCCAGGGAAGGATCGTAGGTGAACGCATGCACGCCACAGCCGGTGGTGTACACCAGCAGCGTAGAAGAGCCGTAAGCGACGTAGCCTGCGGCAACCTGTTTGTTACCGGGCTGCAGGAAATCTTCTTCTGTGACGGGCGTGCCGACAGGCGTGATGCGGTGGTAGATAGAGAAAATGGTGCCGACGGTGACGTTCACGTCGATGTTAGAAGAGCCGTCCAGCGGGTCCATCAGGACCACATACTTGGCGTGCTCGCAGCCTTCAAATACGACGATTCCGTCTTCTTCTTCTGATGCAATGCCAGCCACAATGTTACGTGCGCGCAGGGCTGCTTTCAGTTTTTCGTTGGCGAACAAATCGAGCTTTTGCTGCTCTTCTCCCTGCACGTTCTCTGCGCCGCTGGCCCCCAGAATATCAACCAGTCCTGCTTTGTTGACATCGCGATGGATAATCTTGGCGCCCAGCTTTATTGCCGACAGCAAAGCAGTCAGTTCACCGGTTGCATGCGGAAAATCATGCTGCTTTTCGACAATAAACTCACCTAACGTTTTCATAACACTTTCCCTGCATTTGATATTGAGTAAAGCGGTTGATGTCCAACAATCTTAACAAACATTCAAAAACTCGCGTACAGGTGAATCGCGCCAGCAAAGTACGGAATTAACCGAAATGCGTTTCTCACTCCTCCCACAAGAGGGTAAAATACGCGGCTGATGAAAGAGGAACAGTGACGTATGCGCATTCATATTTTGGGGATTTGTGGCACTTTTATGGGCGGACTGGCGATGCTGGCTCGTTCCCTTGGCCACGAAGTGACCGGTTCGGACGCCAACGTGTATCCGCCGATGAGCACGCTGCTTGAAGAGCAGGGCATTGATTTGATTCAGGGTTATGACGCGAGCCAGCTTGAGCCGCAGCCAGACCTGGTGATCATCGGTAACGCCATGACTCGCGGGAATCCGTGTGTTGAAGCGGTACTGGAAAAAAACATTCCGTTCATGTCAGGCCCGCAGTGGCTGCATGATTTTGTGCTGCGCGATCGTTGGGTTGTGGCTGTAGCGGGCACGCACGGCAAAACCACCACCGCTGGCATGGCGACCTGGATTCTGGAAGCCTGCGGTTACAAACCTGGCTTTGTGATCGGTGGCGTACCGGGCAACTTCGAGGTTTCTGCACGCCTGGGCGACAGCCCGTTCTTCGTGATTGAAGCCGATGAATATGACTGCGCCTTCTTCGACAAACGTTCCAAGTTTGTGCATTACTGCCCACGCACGCTGATCCTCAATAACCTTGAGTTTGACCACGCGGATATCTTTGACGATCTGAAAGCTATTCAGAAACAGTTCCACCATCTGGTGCGCATCGTGCCGGGCCAGGGCCGCATTATTGCGCCTGAAAACGACATCAACCTGAAGCAAACGCTGGCGATGGGCTGCTGGAGCGAGCAGGAGCTGGTGGGTGATCAAGGCCACTGGCAGGCGAAGAAAATCAGCACTGACGCCTCTGAGTGGGAAGTGTGGTTGGACGGCGAGAAAGTCGGGCAGGTGAAGTGGAACCTGGTGGGCGAGCACAATATGCATAACGGCCTGATGGCG
The DNA here is from genome assembly GCF_044900545.1 of Scandinavium sp. NPDC088450. Classification (NCBI taxonomy): domain Bacteria; kingdom Pseudomonadati; phylum Pseudomonadota; class Gammaproteobacteria; order Enterobacterales; family Enterobacteriaceae; genus Scandinavium; species Scandinavium sp. NPDC088450. The sequence continues at coordinate 63,632 of NZ_JBJDNI010000023.1, forward strand.
ATTGCAGCGGCACGTCACGTGGGGGTGAAACCTGCTGATGCCGCCGATGCACTGGGCTCGTTTGTGAACGCTCGTCGTCGTCTTGAGCTGCGTGGTGAAGCCAACGGTGTCACTGTGTACGATGATTTCGCTCATCACCCAACGGCTATCCTCGCCACATTGCAGGCGCTGCGTGGCAAAGTGGGCGGCACGGCTCGCATTCTTGCGGTGCTGGAACCACGCTCAAACACCATGAAAATGGGCGTATGCAAAGACGACCTCGCGCCGTCACTTGGTCGCGCCGATGAAGTCTTCCTGCTGCAACCGCCACACATTCCATGGCAGGTCGCTGAAGTGGCGGAAGCCTGCATTCAGCCAGCTCACTTCAGTGCTGACGTTGATACGCTGACGGATATGATTGTGAAATCGGCCCAGCCGGGCGATCACATTCTGGTCATGAGCAACGGTGGGTTTGGTGGCATTCACCAGAAACTGCTGGATGGGTTGGCGAAGAAAGCGGAAGCGGTAGAGTAAAACAGTGCCCGGTGGCGTTAATTGCCCGGTGGCGGCGACGCCTTACCGGGCCTACAAGCCGGGTTGTTGCTTTTGTAGGCCGGGCAAACATAGTGCCGCCCGGCAATACGCAAAACTTACCCTTCGTTCTCTGCCAGTTCGCGCAGATACTGGAAAATCAGGCGATAAGATTTCGGCGGTTTATTGCCTTCTTTCTCTTTTTTGGCGTTGCGGATAAGCGAGCGTAACTGCTGACGGTCAGCGTCAGGCCACAGTTTCAGCACGTCGGCAACGGCATCATCCCCTTCTTCAACCAGACGATCGCGCAGTTGTTCCAGTTTATGGAACAATGAAACCTGTTGGTTGTGGCGGTTCTTCAGCTTGTCGAGCGCCTGGCGAATCGGGTCTACGTCACGCTGACGCAGCATTTTACCGATCAGCTGCATTTGACGGCGACGACCCTCCATCTTGATGCGCTGTGCCAGTTCAATGGCGGCACGGAGGTCATCATCCAGCGGGATTTTATCCAGGGCGTTTTTGCCCAGATCAACAATCTCTGCGCCAAGCTGCTTTAGCTCCTCGGCGTCGCGTTTAATTTCACTTTTGCTGACCCAGATGATTTCATCATCTTCATCGTCGTTCTCGTCATCACCGGGCACGTCGTCGAGCCAGTCTTCGGGCTGCTTTGTCATCTCAGGCTCCTAAAAAAAGAGAAGCATGTTATCAGTTTCAGTGACCACTGAAAAACGGTTCTCTGTTAGACTTCACTAAACTCCTTTCTACATTATGGCATTAGCGATGAAAGTCATCACACAGGTTGCAGAACAGCGTAAAGCACTGGAAAAAGCCGTCTCTACCGCGCTGGAGCTGGCTGCGGGCAAGTCTGACGGTGCAGAAGTGGGCGTCTCGAAGACCACCGGGATCAGCGTCAGCACGCGTTACGGTGAAGTAGAAAACGTGGAATTTAACAGCGACGGTGCGCTGGGGATCACGGTTTATCATCAAAACCGTAAAGGCAGCGCCTCGACCACAGATTTAAGCCCGGACGCGGTTGCGCGCACGGTGCAAGCGGCGCTGGATATCGCGCGCTACACCTCGCCAGACCCGTATGCGGGCGTAGCGGAAAAAGATCTGCTGGCGTTTGAAGCGCCGGATCTCGACCTGTTCCATCCAGCAGAAGTCACGCCGGATGAAGCCATTGAGCTGGCGGCGCGTGCGGAACAAGCGGCGCTGAAAGCCGACAAACGCATCACCAATACCGAAGGCGGCAGCTTCAACAGCCATTACGGCATTCGCGTCTTTGGCAACAGCCACGGCATGCTGCAAAGCTACTGCTCCAGCCGCCACTCGCTTTCCAGCAGCGTCATTGCGGAAGAGAACGGCGATATGGAACGTGATTACGCGTACACCATTGGCCGTGCGCTGAGCGACCTGGACTCACCGGAATCCGTCGGTGCGGACTGCGCACAACGCACGCTTTCTCGTCTTTCACCGCGCAAGCTTTCCACCATGAAAGCGCCGGTGATTTTTGCCAACGAAGTGGCGACCGGGCTGTTTGGTCATCTGGTTGGGGCGATTGCAGGCGGCTCGGTTTATCGTAAATCGACCTTCCTGCTCGACTCGCTCGGGAAACAAATTCTGCCGGAATGGCTGACCATTGAAGAGCATCCGCACCTGCTGAAAGGGCTGGCTTCCACGCCGTTCGACAGCGAAGGCGTGCGCACTGAACGCCGTGACATCATCAAAGACGGCATTCTGACGCAGTGGCTGCTGACCAACTATTCTGCACGCAAGCTGGGGCTGAAAAGCACCGGGCATGCGGGCGGCATCCACAACTGGCGTATTCCCGGTCGTGGTCTCAGCTTTGAAAAGTTGCTTAAAGAGATGGGCACCGGCCTTGTCGTGACCGAACTGATGGGGCAGGGTGTGAGTGCCGTCACGGGGGATTACTCTCGTGGTGCGTCAGGTTTCTGGGTAGAGAATGGCGAAATCCAGTATCCGGTGAGTGAAATCACCATCGCCGGAAATCTGAAAGATATGTGGCGTAATATCGTGACCGTGGCCGACGATATCGAAACGCGCAGCAACATTCAGTGTGGTTCAGTCCTGCTGCCGGAAATGAAAATCGCCGGTCAATAATGTGTGTTCTCATGGTGGCGCGCTCTGCGTGCCACATAATTAAAATACCTGTAAAAGGAAGTGAGCGATGCGTAAACACCTGCTGGCAGTACTGGCTGTCTCCACCCTGATGATGGGTGCTGCACCGGCATTTGCCGACCTTGGCGATGACATGGACACCCTGTCCGAAAACCTGAAGATTGTGCAAAAAACCGATGACGCGACCGAGATGAAAGCGGCACTGGCGAAGATGCGCACCGCTGCACAAGATGCGCAGAAGCAGACGCCACCGAAGCTGGAAGGCAAAGCGCCTGACAGCGCAGAAATGAAAGATTTCCGCCATGGTTTCGACATTCTGATTGGTCAGATTGACGGCGCAACCAAGCTTGCAAATGAAGGCAAAATCAAGGAAGCGCAGGGCGTGGCTCTTGATTTGGCAGGCACCCGCAATACCTATCACCAGAAATACCGTTAATCAGTCGCCTGGTCATCCAGGCGAGCGCTGATCCCCTGACGAGGAAAATGACCTTTCCTCGTCAGGCCTTCCGTTTTCGCTTCCACTTTGCATAACAAAACCTTATCGACATCACAGTTTTACCTGTTACTTCACCGCGCATTTCCCCTTTAGCCGACCCACTTTCCAGTCAATTCCCGTGACCGTCATCACGCTAATCTCGCATTTATGCCGTATTCGGCCGAATTCTGTGGGACAGATCACTCCTGCCGCCCGCCTTTCCACTTTGAAGTGGAAAACAACTCGCTACAAACCTCCCTCTTGCCACGTTAGTTTTTACTCAGACGCAACAAACGGGGTCAGAAGAGTGAACAACGGAGCAGTCATTACCGACGCAGGGAGTCAGACCGAAGAACTTGCTACACGCATGCTGAGCCAGGTGTACAGCCTGCTCAAAGGTCACGACATCATCCCGAACGACGTCCAGGAGCAAATGCTGACATCACATGTCCGTGCCATGGCTCACCGGTCAATTACTGGTGAACCGTTGCCCGAAGTGGAAGCCAGCCTGTTTGAAGAAATTTCACCCGAATCAATGGCACTAGCCCGCGAAGTCGTGGCCCAGTTTGGCAACCTTCCGGACGAAGAAGCCTGGCTGCTGTCGGTGCACTTCGAAGTGGCAAAAGAAAACCTTTAAGGAGAGAAACATGGGACAAATTACCGTAGTGATTGGCGACCGTCTGGGCAAAGGCCAGAAAGTAGCAGCCGGTGTTGAGAAAGCGGGTGGACGTGCCGTAGTCGTACCAGGCGTTGCCGCTGATATGAAGCTCGGCGATGTCATGAAAGCAGAAGGTGCAACCTTCGGCATTTCCTTCTGTGGCAGCGGTGGCGCAGGCGCTATCACCGCACAGACCAAGCACGGCTACAAAGCGAAATACGGCATGCGTTCTGTCGACGAAGGCGTGACTGCCATCAACGAAGGCGCGAACGTACTGGGCTTTGGCTTTATGGATAAAGAAGAGCTGGGCGAGCGTCTGGTTCAGGCCTGGCAGAAGAAATACGGCGCGTAAGTATGAAAGAACAATTCACCACCACGGTGAGGGTTAAGGGCAAAGGCGAGGCGAAAGCACGTGCCTTTGCCGATGCACTCAACCAGGTACAAGGCACGGTGATGAAAGCATCACCGCATATCTTACTGCGCATTGAACCACAGGACGTGGTGGTTGTTCAGGCGCAGGAGGCGGTTCGGAAAGAGGCGTTTCTGTTTTTCTTTCTGCGCCGGGAACGTCGCACATTCAGTGTGGAGCTGGATGTCACCGTCAACGTGACAGCGTTAAACCTCGACAAAGTGGATTTCGTCACGACAACATAACCATTAGAAAAGGACAGACTCATGTTCCTGATTATTCTTTTTAAATCGCTGATCATCGGTGGCCTCGTGGGCGTCGGTGTGGGCGCTGGCGCAGCACGCATGTTTCATGCACCCACCACGCAAGGGATGGGTGCTTTTCGTACGTTGGGCGAACTCAACTCTTGTGAGGGCGACCCGGCTTCCCACTTCTCCTTTGGTCTGGGCTTCTTCTTCAACGCCTGGGCATCGTCCGTCGCAGCGGGTGCGTTCACCCAGGACGTCGACCACCGCATCATCCCGCACTGGGGTGCTTCAGCGCTGATGCTGAAAAATCGCAACGTCGCAGAAACCCTGCATGACCCGAAGAAAATGGCGATTGCCTGTGGCCTTATCGGCATGGTCGTGGTGGCGTTCCTCAACTCTACTGCGTCGGCGGTACCGGAAGCGTTGCAGGTCACTGCGGTTAAAGTGCTGGTGCCTGCGGCTAACCTGCTGGTGAACATCATCATGCCAGTGATTTTCTGGCTGGCAGCGATTGATGCCGGTAAGAAATCGGGCTTCTGGGCCACTATTTTCGGCGGCGCAGCGCAGCTGATTATGGGTAACGCCGTGCCGGGTCTGGTACTGGGTATTCTGATTGGTAAAGGCGTTGAAGACGCAGGCTGGAACCGTGTCACCAAAATCATGATGGCAGCCATTATCGCCCTGTTCGTTCTGAGTGCCTTCTTCCGTGGCTTCGACATGAAGATGATCGAGTCCTTCCACATGACGGTGCCGAACTGGCTGGATCTGCTGCATAACGCGTTGAGCGGCAAATAAGGGGATAACAGATGGAACAGAATAAAGGTTTTTGGTACGCGGACTGGTCATTCCCGATCTTTGTCGGCCTGCTTTCCTCCGGCGTCTTCGCCGGGACACACATGTACTACCTGTACGGCATCGGTGCTTTTAACGAAGTGGCCTTCGTGGCGATGCTGAAATCCGGCATCGACACCGGTGTCTACGGTGCGGTAGCCGCGTTTGGCGCGAGCTTCCTGTTTGCCCGAATCATTGAAGGTTCCCTGGTAGGTATCCTGGATATCGGCGGCGCGATTCAGACCGGCGTAGGCCTCGGCGTTCCAGCGCTGCTGCTGGGCGCAGGGATTGTGTTCCCGGTGGCTAACTTTGCCGCTTCCCTGGCAACAGGCCTGATTATCGGCCTGGCGATTGGCTACATCATCATTCTGGCGCGTAAATTCACGGTCAATCAGAGCAACTCCACCTACGGTGCGGATGTGATGATGGGCGCGGGTAACGCCTCTGGCCGCTTCCTCGGTCCTTTGATTATTCTCAGTGCGATGACGGCGTCCATTCCTATCGGCATTGGTTCGCTGGTTGGCGCGTTACTGTTCTACATCTGGCAGAAGCCAATTACCGGTGGAGCGATCCTCGGGGCGATGATCCTCGGTTCTATCTTCCCGGTGGCGATTGGTTAAGTCAGCAAGGAGAAAGCGATGTTTGATTTACTGCTTAAGGGCGCACGCCTGGTTGACGATACGGTAACGGATATCGCCATTAAAGACGGCAAAATTGCGGCTCTGGGCGACATTAACGGCGAGGCGACGAAAGTCGTCTCCCTCAATGGCGAGCACTACGTCAGCGCGGGCTGGATTGACCTCCACGTCCACTGCTACCCGAAATCACCGATTTACAATGACGAACCGGACAGCGTAGGTATCGCAACCGGCGTCACCACGGTGATTGATGCCGGCAGTACCGGTGCCGATGACGTAGACACCTTCTATGAGCTCACTCGCCCGTGCGCCACGGACGTTTATGCGCTGCTGAACATCTCCCGCGTGGGGCTGATTGCGCAGAACGAACTGGCGAACATGGCGAACATTGATGCGCAGGCTGCGAGTGCGGCTATCAAGCGCCACCCTGATTTCATCGTGGGCCTGAAAGCGCGTATGAGCAGCAGCGTGGTCGGTGAAAACGGCATCACGCCGCTGGAAAAAGCGAAGGAAATTCAAAAGGCCAACGGCGATTTACCGCTGATGGTCCACATCGGCAACAACCCGCCGAATCTGGATGAAATCACCGAACTGCTGACTTCCGGCGACATCATCACTCACTGCTATAACGGCAAACCGAACCGCATTTTGACGCCTGCTGGCGAGCTGCGAGCGTCGGTTTCCGGTGCGCTCAAGCGCGGCATCAAACTGGATGTCGGTCACGGCACCGCGAGCTTTAGCTTTGAGGTGGCAAAGCAAGCCATCGCGATGGGCATTCTGCCGCACACCATCAGCTCCGATATTTACTGCCGCAACCGTATCAACGGCCCGGTGCACTCCCTGGCGCGGGTGATGGCGAAATTCCTCGCCATTGGCATGTCGCTGCCGCAGGTCATCAACTGCGTGACCTCTAATGCGGCCGAGGCGATTCGCCTCAAGCAAAAAGGCCAACTGGCCGTCGGCTTTGACGCTGACCTGACCATCTTTACGCTCAAACACCAGCCGGTGACGCTGGTGGATGCTGAAAACAACGCCCTGCAGGCGGACCAGGATCTGGTGCCGCTCGCCGCCATCCGTGCAGGCAAGGGCTATATGACCGAACAAGGGAGTGCTGAACATGCCTTCGATTTATGAGAAATACCAGCTGAAACAAGTGATTAACGCATCAGGCCGTATGACGGCGCTGGGCGTGTCCACGCCGCGCCCGGAAGTGGTTGAAGCGGTGCTGACCGGCATGAACCACTACTTCGAAATGAAAGACCTGGTGAACAAGACCGGAGAATACATCGCGAAGCTGCTGGACGTAGAAGGCGCGACCGTGGTGTCTTGCGCCTCTGCGGGTATCGCGCAGTCCATCGCCGGTGTGCTGGTGAAAGACAGCGACTGGCTGCTCGAAAACCTGCACGTCACGCCGATTGAGAACAACGAAATCGTTCTGCCACGCGGTCACAACGTTAACTTTGGCGCGCCAGTTGGCACCATGGTGGCGCTGGGCGGCGGCAAGCTGGTCGAAGCGGGCTATGCGAACGAGTGTTCAGCCGATCAGCTGGCGGCGGCAATCACCCCGCGTACTGCGGCAATCCTCTACATCAAATCTCACCACTGCGTGCAGAAAAGCATGCTCAGCGTCGAACAGGCCGTTGTGGTGGCGCGTAAACACAACCTGCCGCTGATTGTCGATGCGGCGGCTGAAGAAGATTTGCAGTGCTACTACCGTTCCGGCGCAGACCTCGTGATTTACAGCGGCGCGAAAGCGATTGAAGGGCCAACCAGTGGTCTGGTTATCGGCAAAACCCAATATGTTGAGTGGGTGAAACGCCAGACGGCGGGGATTGGTCGCGCGATGAAAGTCGGCAAAGAAGGCATTCTCGGCCTGACCTGCGCCATCGAACATTACCTGACGGCGGAAAAAGAAAGCGGCGCGCAGATGGTTGAGAAGATGACGCCATTCATTACTGCGCTCAACAACCTGAACGGCGTGACTGCCCGCGTGGTGTGGGATGCGGCGGGTCGTGATATCGCGCGTACCGAAATCAAGTTCGATGAAGCGGTAACCAAAATCGCCACCGGCGAGCTGGTGGCCGAACTGAAGAAAGGCGAATACGCCATCTACTTCCGCGGCTACAAAGCTAACGAAGGCATTATTGAAGCCGATGTGCGCAGCGTGAACGCACAGCAACTGGATATCGTGGCCACTCGCATCGGCGAAGTGCTGAACAAGGAGAAAAACGCATGAAACTGACCCCAAACTTTTACCGTGACCGCGTGTGCCTGAACGTACTGGCAGGCTCTAAAGCCAACGCCAGCGCGGTTTATGAAGCAGCAGAAGGTCATGTGCTGGTTGGCGTACTCTCCAAAAACTATCCGGATGTCCCCGCTGCCGTTGCTGACATGCGTGAATACGCAAAGCTCATCGACAACGCGCTTTCCGTTGGGCTGGGCGCGGGCGACCCTAACCAGTCTGAAATGGTGAGCCTGATTTCCCGCGAAGTGCAGCCGCAGCACGTGAACCAGGTGTTCACCGGCGTGGCAACCAGCCGTGCGCTGCTGGGGCAGAAAGAGACGGTGGTCAACGGTCTGGTTTCACCAACCGGTACTCCGGGCATGGTGAAAATCTCCACTGGCCCGCTGAGCAGCAAAGAGCAGGATGGCATCGTGCCAATTGATACCGCCATTGCGCTGCTGAAAGACATGGGCTGTAGCTCCATCAAATACTTCCCGATGGGCGGCCTGAAATGCCGCGATGAGTATCAGGTTGTTGCTGAAGCCTGCGCCCGCCACGATTTCTGGCTGGAGCCAACCGGCGGCATCGATCTCGAAAACTACAGCGAGATCCTGAAGATTGCCCTCGATGCGGGCGTGAAGAAAGTTATCCCGCATATCTACAGCTCGATCATTGATAAAGCCAGCGGCGACACGCGTCCTGAGGATGTGCGTACTCTGCTGGATATGACGAAAAAGTTAGTGGGGTAATGTCCCCCTCTCCCTAACCCTCTCCCCAAGGGAGAGGGGACTGGATCGAGTCTGGACTTTCTCCCTCTCCCTGTGGGAGAGGGTCGGGGAGAGGGCATCAGGCCGCACCTACGTTCAACCACCGTCAAGGAGTCATCATGCTGTCTGCACGTCACCTGCTTGTCGCTTCATTCTCGTTACTTGCCACTGCCGCCACTGCACAGACACAGTTCGCCTGGGTTGGCACCTACAACCCCAACGGCGAAGGGCTTTATCGCTTCACTGTCGATCCGCAAACTGGCGACCTTCACGATAAAACGTTGGTCAGTTCGCTCCCTAACGCGGCGCAGTTGACCGTGTCTCACGATGGCAAAACGCTTTACCTTGCCAGCGAAGCGGAAAAAGGGCTGGTGCAGGCGCTGAAAATTGGCGCTGACGGGACGTTGACCGAACTGAATCAGGTTTCTTCTGGCGGGGCCGGGCCGGTGTATTTGAGCCTGACGCCGAACGGGCGTCATCTGCTGGTGGCGAACTACGTCAGCGGCACGATTGCGGTGCTGCCGGTTAAAGACGATGGCTCACTGGGTGAAGCGACGGATACGCATCAGGATGAAGGCCCGGCAGGAGCAGGAAAACCTGAAGCCGCCGCGGAAGGCAGCTTTGCCATCAGCGATCACAACGGGCCGCATGCGCACATGATCGCCGCCGATCCTCAGGGCAAATACGTGTTCTCCACCGATCTGGGGCTGGATCGCATCTATCAGTATCACTTCAACGACGAAACCGGAAAGCTGACGCCAAACGATCCGCCGTTTATCAATGCCTCCTCGAAAGGAGCTGGTCCGCGCCACTTTGTCTTCACGCCAAAGGGCGACGCGCTGTGGCTTATCAACGAAGAAGCCTCCACGCTGACTCACTATCGACTGGATCTCGCGAAAGGCACGCTGACGGAAGGTAAGACCGTCTCGTCACTGCCCAAAGAATTTAAAGGCACCAACTTTGCCGCCGGGCTGGTGTTGAGCCATGACGGCAAGCAGTTATATGTTGCCAATCGATTGCATAACAGCGTCGCACACTTTACGGTATCCGCCGACGGCGAACTCATTCATCAAGATGATGTCTGGACCCGGGGCGACTACCCACGCACCGTCACCCTGGACCCGAAAGGCCAGTGGCTGTATGTGATGAATCAGCGTAGCGACAATATCACCCGCTTTAAGGTCGCGCCGAAGACCGGCAAGCTGAGTTTTGAACCTGGCTATACTGCTGTAGGCAGCCCGTCACAGATGGTGATATCACCGTAAACCCTGCAAGGAACACGGGCTGACCTGGCCCGTTTGAGCAAAGAGGATAGTGAGTGCGATTCCCGAACCAACGCCTGGCGCAACTGTTCAGCCTGTTGCAAAACGAAACGCTGCCGCAGGACGAGCTGGCACAGCGGTTGTCCGTTTCCACACGTACCGTTCGGGCCGATATTACTGCGCTTAATGCTTTGCTGGCCGAGCACGGGGCGCAGTTTGTACTGAGTCGCGGCAATGGTTATCAGCTTCGGGTCGACGATCAGGCGCTCTTTCAGTCGTTGCAGGAGGCTCAGCCTCGTGCGCTGCGCATCCCTCGTACCGGGCCGGAACGCGTTCACTATCTGATGGTTCGCTTTCTGACTTCCGCCTTTTCACTCAAGCTCGAAGATTTGGCCGATGAATGGTTTGTCAGTCGCGCGACGCTTCAGGGCGATATGGCTGAAGTGCGTGAGTGGCTGGCGCGTTATCAGCTGACCCTCGAAACGCGCCCTCGTCATGGCGTGAAGCTGTTCGGCAGTGAAATGGCGATTCGCGCCTGCCTGACCGATTTGCTCTGGCAACTGGCCCAACAGGACAGCAATAATCCGCTGCTGACCGAAGAAGCGTTAAATGCAGGTGTGCCGGAACAACTCGCCGGGGTGTTGCAGGAGGTGTTCAACCGCTGGCACATCCGTCTGACCGATGAGGGCGAGCTGTTTGTGCGCCTCTACTGTGCTGTGGCGGTTCGACGCATCAGTGAGGGTTATCCGCTGCCTGAATTTACGGCCGATGATGTCGACGAGAAGGTGTTCCACGCGGCGCGTAACATTGCGGCCACGCTCGAAAAAATGACCGGCAAAACGCTGGCGGCTTCGGAAGAAAACTGGCTGCGGGTGCATATCGCCGCACGTCAGATACAAGAGATTGCGCCCAGCCACATCAATGCTGATGACGACGAAGCGCTGGTCAACTACATCCTGCAATTCATCAACACGCACTATAACTACAACTTGCTGAGCGACGAGCAGCTGCATGCCGACCTGCTGACGCACATCAAGACCATGATCACCCGCGTGCGCTACCAGATTATGATCCCCAATCCGCTGCTGGATAACATCAAGCAGCATTATCCGATGGCCTGGGACATGACGCTGGCGGCGGTGTCCGGCTGGAGTAAATACACCCCGTGGACCATCAGCGAAAATGAGATTGGTTTCCTGGTGCTGCACATCGGCGTGGGGCTTGAGCGGCATTACAACATTGGTTATCAGCGCCAGCCACGCGTGCTGCTGGTGTGCGATGCCGGTAACGCGATGGTGCGCATGATTGAAGCGGTGTTGCAGCGCAAATATCCACAGCTGGAAATGACCGCCACCATCACGCTGCGTGAGTATGAACAGCGAGAAAGCATCAGCGAAGATTTTGTGGTTTCGACGGTACGCATCGCTGAAAAAGATAAGCCAGTGGTGGTGATGTCGCCGTTCCCGACGGAGTATCAGCTTGAGCAAATCGGCAAGCTGGTGCTGGTCGACAGAACCCGCCCGTGGATGCTGGAAAAGTACTTCGACGCGCGCCATTTCCGCATTATCAACGAACCGATGGAAAGACAGACGCTGTTCAGCGAGCTATGCCAGCAGCTCAGCGCAGAAGGGTTTGTTGATGCGGGATTTTTAGATTCCGTGACTGAGCGTGAAGCCATCGTCAGCACCATGCTGGGGGATGGCATTGCGTTGCCGCACGCCTTAGGATTGCTGGCGAAGAAAACCGTGGTTTACACCGTGCTGGCCCCGCAAGGCATTGCCTGGGGTGACGAAACCGCCCACGTGATTTTCCTGCTGGCGATAAGCAAAAGCGAATACGAAGAAGCGATGGCGATTTACGATATCTTCGTGACGTTCCTGCGGGAAAGGGCGATGACGCGGCTGTGCGGCTGTAAAAACTTCAGCGAGTTTAAAACGGTGGCGATGGAGTGCGTCAGCCGCTTCTGAGGCTCATCGCAGGTGATGCACGACCTGATTACTGCTGCCTCGCCAGATAAGTGCGGGATCTTTCAGGTCCTGCACAAACTTCCCGTCGATCAGCACGTTGATCAGATTAACGACCTCCAGTTGAGCCTCAGTCAGCTCATCCAGCTTATAGCCCGTCCAGATCCAGATATCCTTCCCTTTGCATTCCGCATGAACGCGCTTCACCAGTCGCAGAATGTGCGGCACGTTCTGCGGATGCAGCGGATCGCCTCCAGACAGCGACAGCCCCTGACGTTTGATGCGAGTGTCGTTGAGATCGGCGATGATCCTGTCTTCCATTTCCTGAGTGAACGGTAAGCCGGAGTTAAGCCGCCAGGTGCTTTTGTTGTAGCAGCCAGGGCATTCGTGGACGCAGCCTGAGACAAACAGGGTGCAACGAGTGCCGGGGCCATTGACGATGTCGACGGGGTAGTATTGGTGGAAATTCATGTTATGACTCATTTATGTGAGAGCAATGCGGCCTGATGCCCTCTCCCTAACCCTCTCCCACGGGGAGAGGGGATTGTTTTTTTACTCCCTCTCCCTGAGGGAGAGGGCGGGGGAGAGGGGGAGCATCGCGCAGAGGATCATCCGCTTTTACTCCCTCTCCCTTGTGGGAGAGGGCAGGGGAGAGGGGGAGCATCGCGCAGAGGATCAGCCGCTTTTACTCCCTCTCCCTTGAGGGAGAGGGCAGGGGTGAGGGGGAAATCTTCCAGCGAACGCCGATGCTTAGCCGATCTGCCCATTTCCCAAATGCTTCACGCGACGCTTCACTTCTTCCTGCTTACCGGCGTTAAACGGACGCGCGTCCGGGCTGCCTAAATAGCCACACACTCGGCGGGTGACAGACACGCGGGCCGCGTCGTGGTTACCGCATTTCGGGCAGGTGAAGCCTTTGCTGGTGCACTCGAATTCACCGGTGAAACCGCACTCGTAACACTCATCAATCGGCGTGTTGGTGCCGTAATACGGCACGTGCTGATAGCTGTAATCCCACACGTCTTCCAGCGCTTTCAGGTTGTGCTGAATGTTCGGGTATTCGCCATAACAGATGAAGCCACCGTTAGCGATCGGCGGGTAACCCGCTTCGAAATCGATCTTGTCGTACGGGTTCACCTTCTTCTCCACGTCGAGGTGGAAGCTGTTGGTGTAGTAGCCTTTGTCTGTCACGCCGTCGACCAGGCCAAACTGCGCGGTATCAAGGCGGCAGAAGCGGTCGCACAGGTTTTCACTTGGGGTGCTGTACAGGCTGAAGCCGTAGCCAGTTTCTTCTTTCCACAAATCGACCGCATCACGCAGACGCTGCACAATCGCGATGCCTTTTTCACGCAAGGCTTCGCTGTCGTACATATGCTGATTGCCGAACAGCGCGTTGATGGTTTCGTGAATGCCGATGTAACCCAGTGAAATGGACGCGCGGCCGTTTTTGAATATTTCCGCCACATCATCGTCTGCTTTCAGACGTACGCCGCAAGCGCCTTCCATATAGAGGATTGGTGCGACACGGGCTTTCACGCCTTCCAGACGGGCAATGCGGGTCATCAGCGCTTTGCGTGCCAGTTGCAAGCGTTCGTCCAGCAGTGTCCAGAATGCAGCTTCGTCGCCCTTCGCTTCCAGCGCAATGCGCGGCAGGTTGAGGCTGATCACGCCGATGTTGTTACGGCCATCATGCACTTCTTCGCCGTTCTCGTTTTCCCACACGCCGAGGAAGCTGCGGCAGCCCATTGGCGTTTTGAACGAGCCAGTCACTTTCACAACCTGGTCGTAGTTGAGAATATCGGGATACATGCGCTTGCTCGCACACTCCAGCGCCAGCTGTTTGATGTCGTAGTTGGCATCGCCGACTTTGTGGTTCAGGCCGTCGCGGATAGCAAACACCAGTTTCGGGAACACTGCGGTTTTACGGTTTTTGCCAAGGCCCGCAATGCGGTTACGCAGGATCGACTGCTGGATCATGCGAGATTCCCAGCTGGTGCCGAGGCCAAAACCGAAGGTCACGAACGGCGTCTGGCCGTTGGCGGTGTGCAGGGTGTTGACTTCATATTCCAGCGACTGGAACGCGTCATAACACTCTTTTTCGGTGCGGGAATGGGCATACCCTTCCGCATCCGGAATTTGCCACTCTTCTGCAGTTTTACGGTGCTTCTCGTAGCTCAGGGTGACGAACGGGGCCAGCACTTCGTCAATGCGGTTAATGGTGGTACCGCCGTAAATGTGGCTGGCGACCTGAGCGATAATCTGCGCGGTGACCGCCGTGGCGGTTGAGATGGATTTCGGCGGAGCAATTTCCGCATTACCCATCTTAAAGCCCTGAGTCAGCATGCCTTTCAGGTCGATCAACATGCAGTTGAACATCGGGAAGAACGGCGAATAGTCGAGATCGTGGTAGTGAATTTCCCCACGCTCGTGCGCCTGCACCACGTCATACGGCAGCAAATGCTGGCGTGCGTAGTGCTTAGCCACGATGCCCGCCAGCAGGTCGCGCTGGGTGGGGATCACTTTACTGTCTTTGTTGGCGTTCTCGTTGAGCAGGGAGGAGTTGGTTTGCTCAACCAGACCGCGAATTTCCTGGTTCAGGCGACCGCGCTTTTCACGCTGGACGTCACGGTCGTGACGGTACTCGATATAGGCACGAGCCAGCTGTTTGTGCGGCCCAGACATCAGCTGGTTTTCAACCGCAGTCTGGATTTCATTAATATCAACCTGGTCGCGACCCTGCATTTGCAGGCTGACGGCTTCTGCGACGGTGGCGCAATAGTCTGCGTCATCGACTCCCGCTGCTTTGGCCGCACGCAGGATTGCTTCCTGGATGCGTGCTGAGTTGAAAGGCGCTTTACAGCCATCTCGTTTCATCACATGCGGTGTCATGATCACTCCATATTTAAAGAACAGGTTATCCACAGAGGGGGAATGCAAACCTCAGAGAGGATTCAGCTTGTCAGCCAAACACTTTCTTCAGTACCGGCCCTTTTTATCCACACTTCTCACCGCCAGTCTTTGGCAGTCATTGATGAGAGAATAGACGATTAATACAATATGTAGGGCCGGGGTGCATTCTAAGTTCTATATGTAGTGATTTGCATCAAACATGTTTGCGATTTTTTTGATTCAGAACAAAGTAAAAATGGCACAGCGCGGCAGACGGGCGGTTTCGCTTTAGGTGAAATGTCCGATACTGAGAGGTGGGTAAAAAAGCAACGAAATCAGCTGTTCACAGCGCCAGCAACGCTGTGAAAACGATCACGCAATCAGGGTATCGTTGAGCAAGTCTGCCAGCATCAATAGCGCGTAGCGCGCCGCCTGCGGTGAGGGGGCAAGCGGCAGGACTTCAGCGGCCATGTTACTGAGCGCGTGGCCGTCCGGCGTGAGGGCGAAAATGGTGGCTCCCTGCATTCGTGCCTGTAGCGTTGCACCTTGCAGAATGCTGTCGGCGGCGCCGGTGGCCAGCACCATCAGAACATGATCATCACTGAGCGTGCTGGCAATCATCCGCATCAGGTTACCGTCCTGACACAAATTGATGACGATGCCTAACGGCAACAGCTGGTGCTGAAGCAGTGTCGCCAGCGGAATGTCGTGTTCACCAAGTGCAAAACAGTGAACCGCACGGGCACTCAGCAGCCGAGCCTTCAATTTTTCAACCGCGCTTTCACTGGTGTGCTGAAGCTGATGCGCCAGCGTGAGGTTGATGACATCGAAACGGTCACGCCAGCTGGAGGGCAGCGCGGCGCTATTTTCCTGAAGCCAGGTCGAGCGACGCTCACTGGCCTGAGCCAGTTGCTTACGCAGGTCACGAATATCATCACAGCCCACCGAACGGGCAAAACGGGTGATGGTCGCCGGGCTGACGCCCGCTTTGGCCGCCAGTTCGTCAATCGAGGCGCTGGCGGTGAAGCTCATATTTTCCAGAATAAACGCCGCCACCCGGGATTCCTGAGCGCTAAAGCGTCTCATCCCATCCTGCAGTTGACCCACGATATCCATCGGCTGTTTTCCTTTGCGTGATGTCACGGTTTGAAAATATTTTTCAATTAGCGGTAATGCTGGTTATACCACTAAATCGAGATGACGCCTACGTTTCGACTTGATTCAGGGATATGTTGCGAACAAATAATACTCGGAAAGTGTACCTGGATCACATGCATGAAAATAAATTTCATATAGCCTTCACCATTACATAATCTTAACAATATAGTCGCACTCATCTGATTGGTGATGCGAATAACCCAAGGGGATGTTATGCAACGAATCGTCTTATGCTGTGCCGCTGGGATGTCGACCAGCATGCTGGTCAGCAAAATGAAAGCCGAAGCCCAGCAGCGCTCGCTGGAGCTGGATATTTACGCGGTGCCAGTGGCCGAATTTGAACGCGAGCTGCCCGGTGCGGACGTCGTCCTGCTTGGGCCGCAGGTCAAGTATGAAGCCGCGCGTCTGACCGCGATTGCCGCCCCGCAAGGCAAAGCCGTGGCGGTTATCGACATGGCCGATTACGGCCTGATGCGCGGCGCGGCGGTGCTCGACAAAGCGCTGGCACTCATCGCTCACTAACTTTTTCCATCACTCCTGACAGGCACTTCCGCGTGACGCTGGCGTTCACGCGCAGGCTTTCGTGTGCCGAAAATGAGGTCGTCATGCAACCATTGAAAATCGCCGTGATCGGCGGCGGCAGTAGCTACACCCCGGAACTGATTGAAGGCATCATCGTGCGCTACGAACAGCTGCCGGTCACGGAGCTGGCGCTGGTGGACGTGGACTCCGGGCGTGAAAAGGTCAACATCATCGCGGCGCTGACGGAGCGAATGCTCAAACACAAAGGGCTGGAACACGTCAAAGTTAGCGTGCATTTCACCCTCGATGATGCGATTCGCGGGGCGAAGTTTGTGCTGACACAACTGCGCGTCGGGCAACTTGCGGCGCGCGCTCAGGATGAGCGTTTGGGCCTGAAATACAATCTGTTGGGTCAGGAGACCACCGGCGTTGGCGGGTTTGCGAAAGCGCTGCGCACGATTCCGGTCATTCTCGAGGTGGCTCGCAAAGTGGAAGAGCTGGCTCCGGACGCTTTTATCCTCAACTTCACCAACCCGGCGGGCATTGTGACTGAGGCCGTCAGCCGCTACAGCAAGGCGAAAATTATCGGGCTGTGTAATGTGCCAATCAACATGCAGCACATGATTGGCAAAATGCTGAATGCCGATGAAGCCACGCTGAACCTGCGCTTCGCCGGGCTGAATCACATGGTCTGGATCCACAAAGTGATGCAGGGCGATAAAGACGTCACCGCGAAAGTGATTGAGATGCTGTGTGACGGCACTGCGCTTTCGATGAACAACATTAAAGAGTTGCCGTGGCCCGCCGATTTCCTGCGTGCGCTGAAGGCGATTCCGTGTCCGTATCACCGCTATTTCTGGCTGACGCCTGCGATGCTGGCCGATGAGATTGAAGCAGCGAAAAGCAAAGGCACCCGCGCGGAGCAGGTGATGAAAGTCGAGCAGGAACTGTTTGAGCTGTATGCCGACCCGAACCTCGACGAAAAGCCAGAACAACTAAGTTTCCGCGGCGGCGCGTATTACTCCGAAGTGGCGGTGGAATTGATCAACGCGATTCACAACAACCTCGGCAAAGAGATGGTGGTCAACACCCGCAACAACGGGGCTATCCATGGCCTGGACGAAGATGCGGTGGTGGAGACTAACAGCATTATCAATGCACAGGGCGCACGTCCATTGGCGTTCGGGCCGTTGCCTCCCGCCATGAACGGCCTGACGCAGCAGGTCAAAGCCTTTGAGCATTTAACGATTGAAGCGGCGGTTCATGGTTGCCGCGAGAGTGCGCTGCTGGCGCTGGTCACCAACCCGCTGGTGGGCAACGTGACGGATGCGCAGGCGCTGTTGGAAGAAGTGTTAACCCTGAATCGTCAGTGGTTGCCGCAGTTTAACTGATCTTTTAGACGGGATTTCACCATGTCAAAAACGACTTTGATTGAACGCTATGTCATGCCCGTCGCGCTGAAAATCGCCGGGCAAAAACACGTGCTGTCGGTGCGTGACGGGATCATCCTCAACATGCCGTTTATGTTGATTGGCTCGTTTTTCCTGATTTTCGCCTATCTGCCGGTGCCGGGTTATGCCGAGATGATGACGCATCTGTTTGGTGACGTCTGGCGCGATAAGATGCTCTACCCGGTGAAAGCGACCTACGACATCATGGCGCTGATTTCGAGCTTCGGGATTGCCTATCGCCTGGCGGAAAAATACCGCACGCTTGACCCGCTCACCGCCGGGGCGATGTCGCTGGTGGCGTTCGTGATGACCATTCCGCAGAACACGCTGTTCACGCCGGTTCACGGTGCGGCAGAAGTGGTGAAGGGTGTCATTCCGGTGAATCTGGTGGGCAGCCAGGGGCTGTTTGTGGCGATTGTGATTTCGCTGCTGTCGACCGAGATTTACCGCTTTGTCGCCGGTCGTAATCTGGTTATCCGTATGCCAGATGGCGTGCCGCCTGCGGTGGCAAAATCGTTCCTCGCGCTGATCCCTGGCTTTTGCGTCCTTGCCGTCGTGCTGGCGTTGCGTCTGGCGGTAGAAGCCTCACCGTTCGGCGACATTAACAGCATGATCGCGACGATTATCGGCATTCCGATGCACCATGTCGGCGGCACGCTGCCGGGAATGATCATCTCAGTTATCCTGATTGGCATTCTGTGGACGCTCGGTCTGCACGGCGACGCCATTGTGCTGGTGTTCATCCAGCCCGTGTGGCTCTCCAACATGGCGGAAAACCTGACTGCGTTCCAGCAGGGCCTGCCGATCCCACATATCATTACCCAGCAGTTTTACGATTTGTGGATTGCCCCGGGTGGCACGGGCGCGCTGTTAGGCCTGGTGCTGTTTATGCTGTTCAGAAGCCGCAGTGTGCAGTTGAAGCAGCTCGGGAAAATCGCGGCTCCGGGAGCGCTGTTTAACATCAGCGAACCGATGGTGTTCGGCATCCCGCTGGTGATGAACCCGTACTTCTTCCTGCCGTTTATTCTGACGCCAGTGATCCTGGTGATTGTAACCTACACCGCGATGGCCACCGGGCTGGTCGCGCCGCCTGCGGGGATTGCGCTGCCGTTCACCACGCCGATTTTTATCAGCGGCTACCTGGCAACGGGCGGGCATGTTTCCGGCACGGTCTTGCAGGTGGTGAATCTGGCGATTTCACTGGTGATTTACTATCCGTTCTTCCGGATTTGGGATCGCCTGAAGGCGAAAGAAGAACACGCTTCGCAGCAGAAAGAGAGTGCTGCGGCGGTGGAAGGGTTGCCGAACGCGTAATGGCAATGCCGGATGGCGCTATCGCTTATCCGGCCTACAAAATCAGACCTTGTAGGCCGGGCAAGCGCAGCGCCGCCCGGCAATGTTACGCTCGCTGTATCCACCAAATGGCTTCAAACGGGCGCAATGTCATCGCACCCGGCTTGTTTTGCGGTTGCGGGTAATTGCTCATCGCACTCTCCCATTCTCCATCCATTTCCTCAAGCTCACAGCGCTGTGTTTCTCGACTGAGGTTAGCCGCGACGATCAGCGTTTGCCCTTGCCATTCGCGGCGATAACACCACAGCGACGGATGCTCCGGCAGCAAGTCCTGATAGTTGCCCCAGGTCAACAGTGGCTCGTTTTTCCGTAGCTGTATCAGTTGCTGATACGTGAAGAACACAGAATCAGGATCGTTGAGCGCGGCCTGGACGTTGATCTCCCGCGCGTTGTCGCCCAACGCAATCCACGGCTTTCCTGTGGTGAAACCACCGTGAGCATCTGCGCTCCACTGCATTGGCGTGCGGCTGTTATCGCGGGATTTTCTGGTGAGGATTGCCAACAGCTCATCGGCATCGCGGCCCTGTGCACGCAGTTCGGCGTACATATTGTGGCTTTCTACATCGCGATATTCCGCGATACTCGTGAAATGCGGATTGGTCATGCCAATCTCTTCACCCTGATAGATATACGGCGTGCCCTGCATGCCGTGCAGCACCATCGCCAGCATCTTCGCCGCCGGAACACGGTATTCACCTTCATCACCAAAGCGCGACACGATGCGCGGCTGGTCGTGGTTACACCAGAACAGCGCGTTCCACGCGACGTTGTGCATCCCTTGCTGCCAGTGGCTGAACAGGGCTTTCAGGGCAACGTAATCCGGCAAGGCCTGCGTCCACTTTTCCCCGTTCGGATAATCCACTTTCAGGTGATGGAAGTTAAAGGTCATCGACAGTTCGCTGCCGTCGAGCGCGGCGTACTGCTGGCAGTTATCCAGGGTGGTGGAAGACATTTCACCGACGGTCATTAAGTCACGCGGGGCAAACACATCACGGCTCATTTCCTGAAGGAATTCGTGAACGCGTGGCCCATCGGTATAGAAGCAGCGCCCGTCGCCAACCGGATCGCTCGGGAAGCTCTGGTCTTTAGAAATCAGGTTCACCACGTCGAGACGCAGGCCGTCGACGCCGCGATCGGCCCAGAATTCACAGACTTTTTTTAGCTCGGCGCGCACTTCCGGGTTTTCCCAGTTCAAATCTGCCTGCTCGGTGGCGAACAGGTGCAGATAATATTGCTCACTTTCGGCGTGCCATTGCCAGGCGTTGCCGCCAAACTTTGAGCGCCAGTTGTTCGGCAGCTCGCCGGATTTGCCGTCGCGCCAGATATAGAACTGACGGTACGGGCTTTCCGGATTTAACGAGGCCTGGAACCACGCATGCTGGGTGGACGTGTGGTTCAGCACCATATCCAGCACGATGCGGATGCCACGCGCTTTGGCTTCGGCGACCAGTTCGTCAAAATCTTCCAGCGTGCCGTAAGCCGGATCGATGGCGGTGTAGTTTGCCACGTCATAGCCGTTATCCACCTGCGGGGAAACGTAGAACGGTGTCAGCCAGATGGCATCAACGCCGAGGGTTTTCAGGTAATCGAGGCGCAGTGTCACGCCGCGTAAATCACCGGTTCCACTGCCGGTGGTGTCCTGAAAACTCTTTGGGTAAATCTGGTAGATAACGCCGTTTTGCCACCAGTGGGGAAGGTTGTTCATAAGGCTGTCCTGGTCAAAAAGAGGAAGGGGCGCAAAGGCGCCCCAAAAAGAGTTACACAATCTGCAGCGTGCCCTGACGGAACTTACGCTGATACATCACGGTGGTGAGGGCGATTGGCACGATAATCGCGATAGCCATGGCGAGGGCAAACACCTGCCAGTAAGTTGGCTGAATGGAGAGGATGCCCGGCAAGCCGCCGACACCAATCCCGTTTGCCATCACGCCATTCAAACCACACAGCAGGCCAGCAAGGCCGGAGCCAATCATCGCGCACAGCATCGGGAAGCGGTATTTCAGGTTGATGCCGTACATCGCCGGTTCCGTCACGCCGAGGAAGGCGGAAATCGCCGCCGGGACCGAAATCTCGCGTTCGTTCTGTTTACGGCTACAAATAATGATGCCGACGACCGCAGAAGCCTGAGCAATGTTAGACAAGGCAATCAGCGGCCAGACTGGCGTGCCGCCCATGCTCTGGATCATCTGCATGTCGATGGCGAGCGTGGTCTGGTGCACGCCGGTGATGACCAGCGGCGCATACAGGAAGCCGAACAGCGCTGCGCCAATCGGGGCGAAACTGCCGGTCATCAGGTGGCGTACCGCGAAGGCCACACCGTCGCCAATCCAGCGACCGAACGGGCCGATAAAGGCGTGAGCCAGGAACACGGCAAGAATAAGCGAGCACACCGGCACAATCACCAGATAGAGATAATCCGGCACGATGCGCTTCATGCGCGTTTCAATAAAGCCAAGCATCAGACCCGCCAGCAGCGCCGGGATAACCTGTGCCTGATAACCCACTTTTTCAATGGTGAACAGGCCGAAGTTCCACACGTCCGGGATTTTGCTGCCGAGCTCATAGGCGTTCATCAACTGCGGGGAGACCAGCGTCACGCCCAGCACAATGCCGAGGATCGGTGTGCCGCCCATTTTCTTCACCGCAGACCAGCAGATACCCACCGGCAGATAGAAGAAGATGGCTTCGCCAATCAGCCACAGGAAGTCATACAGGCTTTGCAGGCCGGGGTACATTTTGGCCAGCGTCAGCCCGTTGCTCATCGGCACATCGCCAATGACGTTACGGAAACCGAGGATCAGGCCGCCGCTGATCAGCGCAGGCAGTAAGGGGAAGAAGATCTCCGCGAAGTGCGAGATCATCCGCTCATGCCATTTCATGTTCTGACGCGCGGCCAGTTTCGCCTGCTCTTTGTCGGCAGAAGCCTGGCCGGTGCTCGCCAGCAGCGCTTTGTAGTAATCGCCCACTTCGGTACCAATCACCACCTGGAACTGCCCGGCGTTAGTGAAGCAGCCTTTGACCATCGATAACTCTTCAATCGCTTTCGGATTGGCCTTCGCCGGATCGTTCAACACGAAACGCAGACGGGTAATGCAGTGGCTGACGGTGGCGATATTGTCGCGACCGCCGACCAGCTCTATCAGGCTATCAATATCCTGTTGTTTTACTTTGCTCATCATGAAGCCTCATGACCGTAGGGGAGAGGGAGTGTCATTTTCTGGCTGCAAGACTATCCGTTTCGCTTTTGCGGGAAAATGGGAACGTTCCCGAAATTGGGGAAAGATCACACTATTTCGTTTTCAGGCGGGGTTAAAAATCAGGCAAGAGTGGCGGGAATAACCAGTTGCTGCGGCTCGCTGCGCCCAGTGATCTGCTCGATCAATTGATTGGCGGCCTGACGACCGGCCTCGCCGTAGCCGGGATCAACAGCCACGATTTCTGGGTGCAGAAACTTCATCAATGGCGTGTTGCCGACGCTGGCAAGTTGCAGGGTGTCGATACGTTGATCCTGCAAATATTTGCTGGCGCCCATCGCAAGGGTGTCGGTGGCGCAGACCAACGCCGTCGTCTTCTCATGTTTGACGCTGGCAACGGCTTCATAACCCTGTTTCATTGCCAGGCCGGGCAGGGCAGCAACGGGGTCGAGTTTGTGTTTTTTGCAAAAGGCGAGATAGGCATCATGGCGGCGTTTACCGGTGGTGACATCGCTCTGCGGCACACCGAGATAGCTGATATGGCGATGGCCTTTGTCGTAAAGGCGCTGCATTAACAGGGTGATGGCCCCTTCGTCGTCGTAGCAAACGGAAGCAATGCCCTTGGCATCACGCGCCAGCATCACCAGCGTTTCCCGCCACGGCGTTAGCATACTTTGTGAAACGCCGGTAAAGCCAAACAGCACCACGCCATCGATGTTTCGCCGTTGCAACATCCCAAGGTGCTCTTCGACTTTCTCTGGCGAGAACTGGCTTTCCATCATGATCGGGTCGTAACCCTGCTCGTAGAACACCGGGAGCATAGTCTGCACCGCCAGGTTTTCTGACAGCGAATCAAGACGGGTGACGATAATCGCCACCACTTTATCGCTTTGACCGCGCATCGCACGCGCAGAGCGAGAAGGCGAAAATCCGTGCTGGTTCATCACCGCTTCCACCCTTTCACGGGTGCTGTCGCTGACACCGCTCTCATTGTTGAGGACGCGAGAAACCGTCGATTTTCCGACGCCGCTTAAGCGGGCAATGTCTTTAATGGTCAGCCGGTTTTGCATCTTTTTATCCGTATCAGCGAAGCGGTCAATGGTTCAGAGCGTAATCGTACTCAACGTAAGTTCAATGAGTAAAGTCTGGTATATGTGCCGTTTAGTTAATGGCGCGTAGAATAATGGCATTATCGCTACGCATTGTAAGGCCATCGGCGTATACTGCGCGGCGTTTTCTTTCACTTACCGGAGGCGTTATGGACCCAGATCCCACTCCCCATCCTCGATGGAGTCAATTTTCTTTCCGGTAAGCCAGTCTTTTCACTGCCTTGCCGATAAACCGTGAGGCAGTGACGTCACCTTTTTGATGTCCCTGTTTTAACTCAAAAGTGCCATTCGGGTGCGGATTTTCTGTGCCCGAAAGTTACCAGCGATCGCCGAACGGCGAGCGCAGAGGGACTTATTATGCTGAAAAACATCACCCGGCAGCTGCTCGCACAGCTTAGCCGCCATCTCCCACATCGTCTGGTTAGCCGCGATCCGCTGCTGGACGGAAAAACAGTCGCCAGCGGGCCGATCCCGGAAACGCTCGGCAAGCACTGCCTGAACGTCGCTGCGATGGATGAAAATGAAATCTGGCGTGCGTTCAACAGCCATCCAGAAGGGCTCAACCCGCAGGATGTGGCCGATTCACGTGAAAAACACGGGGAAAACGTCATCCCGGCGCAGAAACCTTCACCGTGGTTTGTGCACCTGTGGCTCTGCTATCGCAACCCGTTCAATCTGCTGCTGACCATTCTCGGTGTTATCTCTTATTCCACTGAGGATCTCTTTGCGGCAGGCGTCATCGCGCTGATGGTGGTTATCTCCACGCTGTTGAACTTCATTCAGGAAGCGCGTTCCACCAAAGCGGCCGATGCGCTGAAAGCGATGGTCAGCAACACCGCGACCGTGCTGCGAGTGGTTAACGATCAGGGCGAAAGCCGCTGGCTGGAGATCCCTATTGATCAACTGGTGCAGGGCGATATCGTCAAACTTTCTGCGGGCGACATGATCCCGGCGGATCTGCGCGTGTTCCAGGCGCGCGATCTGTTCGTGGCGCAAGCCTCGCTGACCGGTGAATCGCTGCCGGTAGAAAAGGTGGCGAGGACTCGTGAACCAGAGCAAACCAACCCGCTCGAAGCCGATACCCTGTGCTTCATGGGTACCAACGTGGTGAGCGGTTCCGCACAGGCGATTGTCTTCGCCACAGGCGGCAACACCTGGTTTGGTCAGCTCGCCGGGCGCGTTAGCGAACAAGAAAACGAACCCAACGCGTTCCAGAAAGGCATCAGCCGCGTCAGCATGTTGTTGATTCGCTTCATGCTGGTGATGGCACCGGTGGTGCTGATTATCAACGGCTACACCAAAGGTGACTGGTGGGAAGCGGCGCTGTTTGCGCTCTCCGTGGCCGTGGGCCTGACCCCGGAAATGTTGCCGATGATTGTGACCTCCACGCTGGCTCGCGGGGCGGTGAAACTGTCGAAGCAGAAAGTCATTGTCAAACACCTCGACGCCATTCAGAACTTTGGCGCGATGGACATTCTCTGCACCGATAAAACCGGGACGCTGACCCAGGACAAAATCGTGCTGGAGAACCACACCGATGTGTCCGGTAAAACCAGCGAACGCGTGCTGCATAACGCGTGGCTGAACAGCCATTACCAGACCGGGCTGAAAAACCTGCTCGATGTGGCCGTGCTGGAAGGTGTGGAACAAGAGCCCGCCCGTTGCCTGTCTGAACGCTGGCAGAAAATCGATGAGATCCCGTTCGACTTTGAACGCCGCCGTATGTCGGTGGTTGTCGCGGAACAGGACGACGTGCATCAACTGATCTGCAAAGGTGCGCTGCAGGAGATCCTCAATGTTTGTACTCAGGTGCGCTACAACGGTGAGATCGTGCCGCTCGACGACACCATGCTGCGCCGTATCAAGCGTGTGACCGATAACCTCAATCGCCAGGGGCTGCGCGTGGTGGCGGTGGCCACCAAATACCTGCCAGCGCGTGAAGGGGATTACCAGCGTATTGATGAGTCAGACCTGATTCTGGAAGGCTACATCGCGTTCCTCGATCCACCGAAAGAGACGACGGCTCCGGCGCTGAAAGCCCTGAAAGCCAGCGGCATCACTGTGAAAATCCTCACCGGAGACAGCGAACTGGTGGCCGCGAAAGTGTGCCATGAAGTTGGCCTCGATGCGGGTGAGGTGGTTGTCGGCAGCAGCATTGACGCGATGAGCGATGATGAACTGGCTGAACTCGCCAAACGCACCACGCTCTTTGCCCGCCTGACGCCAATGCATAAAGAACGCATTGTGACCCTGCTGAAACGCGAAGGGCACGTGGTCGGTTTTATGGGCGATGGCATCAACGACGCTCCGGCCTTGCGCGCCGCGGATATCGGCATTTCCGTGGATGGGGCGGTCGATATCGCCCGTGAAGCAGCAGACATCATTCTGCTGGAAAAAAGCCTGATGGTGCTGGAAGAAGGGGTGATTGAAGGTCGCCGCACGTTTGCCAACATGCTGAAATACATCAAAATGACCGCCAGTTCTAACTTCGGTAACGTCTTCAGCGTGCTGGTGGCGAGCGCCTTCCTGCCGTTCCTGCCGATGTTGCCGCTGCACTTGCTGATCCAGAACCTGCTGTACGATGTATCCCAGGTGGCGATCCCGTTTGATAACGTTGATGACGAGCAAATTCAGAAGCCCCAACGCTGGAACCCGGCCGATCTTGGGCGCTTTATGGTGTTCTTCGGGCCAATTAGCTCGATCTTCGACATTCTGACCTTCTGCCTGATGTGGTTTGTGTTCCACGCGAATACGCCAGAACACCAGACCCTGTTCCAGTCCGGCTGGTTCGTGGTGGGCTTACTGTCGCAAACGCTGATTGTGCACATGATCCGCACCCGTCGCATTCCGTTCATCCAGAGCCGCGCCGCATGGCCGCTGATTGTGATGACGCTGGTGGTGATGGCGGTCGGTATCGCGCTGCCGTTCACGCCGCTCGCAACCTATCTGTCACTGCAACCGCTGCCGCTGTCTTACTTCCCATGGCTGGTCGCGATTCTGGTGGGGTATATGACGCTGACGCAACTGGTGAAAGGGTTCTACACCCGTCGTTATGGGTGGCAGTAAGAATGGTGCAAACCCCTCTCCCTAACCCTCTCCCCGCGGGCTGAGGGATCCCCAGTAATATGGTCATTCGCCTGTGACCATATTACTGTACTCTTTCCCTAATAATTTCAGTGCATTAACTATATTCATTC